>JAFYKQ010000132.1 GCA_017537565.1 Flavobacteriales bacterium | reverse complement strand
TAGCCATACAAAGAAAAATCTCCCATTGGGACTTATCACAAAATCACAATACAACAAATGCTCCCACCTATGGGAGCATTTGGATACTTTATTAAAAATCGTATTTGTTTTGTTTTTACCCTATTTGCTACATTTTGCAGAACTATTTTTAAGTGCAAAATAGTCTTTCATTGCTCGGCGGGCACGGGGAGCAAGTATGAACATCGCTATCATAGTAGGCAACGCCATAAGAGCATATGCTATGTCTATAATACTCACAGCAGCCGAAAGCGGAATGACAGCAGCCACTATTATCACAAAAAGATATGGATAATTATAATATTTTGCCCATTTCTCCCCAAAGAGGTAAGCCGTACATTTCTGCCCATAGTATGAATAAGAGAACATAGTAGAAAATGCAAAAAACAGCACCACCACCATAAACAGCGGAGTCCCCAGTCCAGGCACACCAGCATCAAATGCTTTGAGGACTATTTCCAGACCTTTGACTCCTTCCACATTATAATCCCCCTTGATAAGCACTGCCAATGCCGTAAGCGTACACAGAAATCCAGAATCTACCGATGGACCTATCATAGCATTAAGACCTTCGCGGGTGGGGTCTGTATTACTCGAAGCACCGTGCATCATAGTTCCTGTACCAGTTCCTGCTTCGTTTATAAGAGCAGCACGGCGAGCACCTATCACTGCCACACCTACTATACCACCTATCCCTGCCTCTAGGGAGAATGCTCCGCGTATTATAGATGCAAATACGTCTGGCACTACCGAAAGATTTGTAAAGATGATGTAAAGCACTATGAGGAAGTAAATAACAACCATCACAGGAACCATACGTGCCGATATTTTTCCTATACGGGTTATACCACCAAATATCACCGCAGCCACTATCGCTCCTATTATAAGTCCACACAGGATACGTATCACCATAGCATTATCACAACCCACAGCACCACCTATCATTGACAGGAATGCACTCTGCTCTATTGCCTCACCACTATCTACCATCGTGAGAATAGCCTCGGTAAGCTGGTTTGACTGCATTATACACAGCGTTCCCACCAGTCCCATCACAGCAAAAAACACCGCCATAGGCTTCCAGCGACGTCCCAATCCTTCTTCTATCATATACATAGTGCCTCCGCGGGGAACACCGTCTTCCCCCACACGACGATACATAACCGATAGCGAACCCTCAAAGAATTTGGTAGCCATACCCACTACAGAACTCACCCACATCCAGAATATGGCTCCGGGACCTCCCATAGTAAGGGCGATAGCCACACCGGCTATGTTACCCATACCTACATTGGCAGCGATGACACTCATAAGAGCCTCAAACGGGCTTATCTGTCCTTCTTTCTTGACAGCCGATTTTTCTTCCTTGCCTACCAGTTTAAGTGCATACCAATAGTATTTAATAGGAGCAAATCCCGAATAAAAAAGGAAGAACAACCCACCGCCTATCAGCAGCAGGAAAAGCGGGTATCCGCATATAAAGTCACTGGCCTGTGAAAGAAATTCTGTCATTTTATTTACCTATGATAATGTGGTATTTATATTTGGCAAAGGTATGAAAGACTTTATTCTTTTTTTAAACAGAGGTCTTACATTTTGTTAAGAATTTAACATCACATTCTATTGGCAGGCAATAAAAAACGCCCCACTTGCGTGGGGCGGGGGTACTGGCGGAAAGAGGGGGATTCGAACCCCCGGAGGTGTTACCCTCAACGGTTTTCGAGACCGCCACAATCGACCGCTCTGCCATCTTTCCTCATTCTACCTTTAAGAGTAGCAAATGTACAAATTTATCCCTTTACATATGCTATACTTACCATAAAATTACCACGTGGATTTTATCTTTTCATATGCCTTCTGGATTTCTATAAATTTTTCTTGGGCAGCGACTCGCTCTGCATCAGAATATTTCGCCAGGCGGTCGGGGTGGTATTTTTTGGCAAGTGAACGATATGAACGTTTTACCTCTTCCTGTGATGCCCCCTCTTCTACACCAAGTACAGCATAAGGAGATACACTCTGCATCTTTTCACTAGTAGTAGTCGAATTATATCCCGCACTTACAAACATACGGAATATGTACTGGAAGTGTTGTTCGGCTATGCCTAGATTGCGAGCTATGGTATGTATGATTTGGTTTTCGGGTTCTGAATAATCACCGTCCACCATTGCCACCTGGAAAAGGAATGGCAGCAGATTGAGACGGTTCTGATAACTCATCGTATAATGCAATTCGTTGGCTACGCGATTTACATCATTTTTAAGTGCAAAATTCTTAAAAAGAGCAAATGCCTTGACTGCCCTCTCCTGCCCGAAAGCCTGTATGAAATATTCACGCACTATGCGTACCTCGGCGTCCTTTATAACTCCGTCTGCCTTGATGACCGCTTGGGCGAGTGTCAGGATACGTACGTCCAGGTCTTCGGGGTCTAGTCCTATAGGACCTCTATACATAGTAAATGACCTTCCTCTTATAAAGAGAAAGTATATGAGCAGTGCTATGATGATAAATGTAAACATTCTATGCCGTATTTGTTATAACACCAAATTTAGTGATTATTTTTGATATGACACACGCCTCTCCTAGCAAAAAAGTCGGCACCCTCCCAGAGGGTGCCGACTTTTTCAAGTGTCGATATGTAGTATATTACATTCCGAATGTGAATTCTCCTATACCACCGTACAGGCAACTAGCGATACCAGCCAGTATTATACCAGCTACACATATAGCCAGTGAGAATACCAATGCTTTTTCGCTGCGGAAGTGTGGAGCAGGAGCATCTGTCTTGTTGATAAACATAGCTTTTACCACTAGCAGATAGTAGTAAAGTGAAATGATAGTGTTTACCAATGCTATGAATACCAGCACATAGTAACCCGATGCAGCAGCCGATGTAAAGATGAAGAATTTACTGAAGAAACCTGCAAATGGAGGAATACCACCCAATGAGAACAACGCCAACATCATCACAAATGCCATACGAGGGTTGGTAGAATAAAGACCGTTGTACTGGTCTATATTCACACGACCCGTGTGGTTCTCTACCGTAGAGATAACTCCAAATGCTGCAAGGTTTGAAAGTATGTACACCAGTATGTAGTATATCATCGCTGTCATACCTTCTGCTGTTCCGGCCATTATACCAAGTACCACATAACCAGCCTGTGAGATAGAAGAATAAGCAAAGAAACGTTTGATATCCTTCTGGCGTATAGCAAATAGGTTGGCCAGTGTGATAGTAAGTATGATAATGCCGTACATCAAGTCTTGCCATACCATCGCCATAGGAGCAAATACCTTAAACAGCACTGTCATAAGAGCAAACGCAGCTGCACCTTTTGACACCACCGAAAGATATGCCGTAACCGATGTAGGAGCACCCTGATATACGTCTGGAGTCCACATATGGAAAGGTACAAGAGATATCTTGAAGCCCATACCAGCCAGGAACATTACAAGACCTGCCACCTGCAGTACTGTCATATCCAGCATAGAAGGAACATTTGCAAAATAAAGTGTACCACAAGTACCATAGATAAATGACAGACCATATACTAGGATACCAGATGAAAGTGCTGCGTTAAGTATGTATTTTGCAGCAGCTTCGGCACTGTTCTGTTTATATTTATCAAATGCCACTAGACACGCAAGTGGTATAGAAGCTGTTTCTAGTCCCAAGTAGAACATCAAGAAATGTCCAGATGATATCATGATGTTCATACCAAAAAGAGTAGAAAGAGTAAGCACATAGAACTCACCTGTCTTGAAAGAAGACTCGGCTTTAGAAAGAGCTCCACCTGCCTGTAGGAATACTATAAGTGTTGCCAATGAAAGTATGGCTTTAACCAGAGAAGCAGCCTGTGTAGTTGCAAACATTCCACCAAATAGTGTACCTTCTGGTGTAAGGCAGAAACTCCACGCTGTGTGAGCAGCCATTAGCACCCAAGCCAATGGTTGGAAATATTTTTTGGCTGCAACGCCTGCAAATAGGTCATATATGAGCAGGATAATTATTATCGCCAGTAGCGATAGTTCTGGTCTTAGAAGTGTAAGTATGCTATTGAAATCCATCGTCTATGTATGTATAATAATTATCTTATCTAGCTAACTGTCCTATAACTGATACTAGCGAATCGCTTATCATATCTGAAACCAAAAGAGGATACATACCTATAGCTGCTATCACTATGATAAGGATAACAACCGGTATGCGTTCGTGCCATACAGCATCGCTTAGTTCCAAATGGTGTTTGTTTTCCACCTCGCCATAGAGGATTTTGCCCACCACGCGTAGGATATACACCGCTGTGATAACGATAGAGCAACAAGCCACCACAGTAAATACACGGTGGAACATATCTGTATGTTCCCAAGAACCTACAAATACTGTCATCTCGGCTACAAAACCAGAAAGACCTGGCAGACCCAGCGAAGCAAGACCCGCTATAACATAACATACCGCAAGGAATGGCATCACTTTCATAAGACCACTCATCTCGTCTATGTTACGCGTATGTGTACGACCATATATCATACCTATAAGTGCAAAGAATAGAGCCGTCATAAGACCGTGAGACAACATCTGCATTATGGCACCTGTCATAGCTGTCTGGTTGAGCATCAATATGGCAAATAGCACCAGACCACAGTGAGAAACAGATGAATATGCGTTGATGTATTTAAGGTCTTTCTGAAGTATAGCACCAAATGCACCATATACCACGCTTATACCTGTAAGTGTCAAGAATATCCAGGCCAATTCATTGGCAGCTTCTGGCATCAAGTAGATAGCCACGCGGAAACATCCATAACCACCCAGTTTCATAAGCACACCTGCGTGAAGCATTGACACGGCAGTAGGAGCCGAAGCGTGACCGTCTGGACTCCAAGTGTGGAATGGGAACATAGCACCTAGCACACCAAATCCTATGAATACCAATGGGAACAACCAACGCTGTACATCTACCGGTATAAGAACTTTGGATATTTCTAGAAGGTTCATCGTAAGCTCACCACCTTCAGGTGCCGAGTTCAAGTAAATACCTATGATACCTATCATCAAAAATGCACTACCACCCATCAGCATCAGCGTAAGTTTCATAGCAGCGTATTCTTTACCACCGCTACCCCATAGGCCTATAAGTAGATACATAGGGATAAGAGCTACCTCATAGAACATAAACATCGTGAATAGGTCTATCGAGATAAAGAAGCCATACACACCCAGTGTAAGCAACAAGAACCACATATAGTATTCTTTGGCTTGGTCAACGATAGTCCACGAAGCAAATACGCCTGTGAAAAGTATGATAGATGTAAGCAGCAACATAGAGACAGATATACCGTCCACACCTACTGCATAGTGTATATTAAGAGGTTCAAACCACATAACAGATGCAGTGTAGAGCATTTCGGCAGTATTGCCAGCGGCTCTCTGCAATAGGAAATCCACTGTGAGGTACACTGTGAGTACAAGCAACGCACTAGCACCTGTAACAGCCACAGCGTGTACCTGTTTAAGGTTTTTACTCAGCCACAGCCCTGCTAATGTCAGTAGTGGCAAGAGAACAAATAGTGAAAGAAAATTCATAATATATGTATTTTATCTATTTCTTAATTAATTACAGTGCCAAAGCTATTACTATCAGTATGATAACACCTAGCACAAATACATAAGCATACTGCTGTACCTGTCCAGACTGGAATCCTTTTATGCGGGCAGCAAGAGCATTTGCTCCCCAAGCCAAAAAGTTCATAAATCCATCTACCACCTGGCGGTCAAACCATTTGATAGGACGAGATATGTATGCAAATATTATCTTGTGTGTAACAAACATATACACTTCGTCTATGTAGAAACGACGATATGCTGCACGATAGAAAGCTCCCACGTTGTTAAGTGGGTTCTGTGGAGCTTTGGATTTTTCTTTCATATATTTCACTGTAGCTATCGCTATAGCCACCACAGCTACCACGATGCTTATAGTAGCCACCGTCCAGTTGATGTGTATGTGATAAACAGCACCATCGCTTGTCACAAAATCACCAAATGGGATAAAGCCGGCTACCAGCGTAACCAATGCCAAGAATATAAGAGGTAGGTACATCACAGCAGGAGCCTCGTGTGGAGTGTGATGAGACACATCTGTAGGAGTGCTCCAGAATATACGGTAGTACAGACGGAACATATAGAACGCTGTAAGACCTGCTATACCTGCCATAAGAGCAAACATCACTGGGCTGAATTCCCAACAAGCAGAAAGGATTTCGTCTTTTGAGAAGAAACCAGAGAATGGAGGGATACCAGCTATGGCAAGACACGCTATAAGGAACGTGATGTGAGTAATAGGCATATATTTTCTCAATCCACCCATTTCTGCCATTTCGTTTGAGTGAACGGCGTGTATCACAGCACCAGCACCTAGGAATAGAAGGGCTTTGAACATAGCGTGAGTGAACAAGTGCCACATACCAGCCATATAACCTAGACCGTCGTGACCACCCATACCAGATACACCCAGTGCCACTATCATAAATCCTATCTGTGAGATAGTAGAGAATGCCAGTACGCGTTTGATATCAGACTGGAAGCAAGCTATCACCGCTGCAAACAACGAAGTGAATGCTCCCACATATGCTATACCAGGAAGAACCTCTGGAGCAGCGTCTATATATAGAGGGAACATACGTGCCACCAGATACACACCAGCTACCACCATCGTAGCAGCGTGGATAAGAGCCGATACCGGTGTAGGACCTTCCATCGCATCTGGCAACCATATGTGAAGTGGGAACATAGCCGATTTACCTGCACCACCCACAAATATAAGGCTCAATCCCCAAGCAGCTGCACTAGCACCTAGGAACGAAACACCAGCAGCACTAGAAAGAGCTACACCACCTGGTGCTGTAAGGTCTGTAAAGCTGAATGACTGTGCATAGAACGAAAGAACCAAGATACCTATCAAGAAGCCAAGGTCGGCAAAACGAGTAACGATGAACGCTTTTTTGCTCGCAGCGATGGCCGCAGGTTTTGTGTAGTAGAAACCTATCAGCAGGTATGAAGAAACACCCACTAGCTCCCAGAATATGTACATCTGGAAAATGTTGGTAGCCACTACCAGTCCTAGCATCGAGAATGAGAATAGAGAAAGGAACGCATAGTAACGTGCAAATCCTCTCTCACCGTGCATATAGCCCAAGCTATATATATGTACCATAAGAGATACAGTAGTGATGACCACCAGCATCATACAAGATATAGGGTCTAGTAGTACGCCTAGGTCTATGTGTAGATTTTCTGTGAGTTGCAACCATACCCAGTTGTATTCCACTATCTTCTGGTAGATGCCGTCTATCTTGCTCTCGGGAGAGAAGAAGTAGTCAAACGCCACCGCATAAGCTATGATAGTGGTCAGCGACATAGATATAGTACCTATGATACCCGCAGACTGTCCTTTGAGTTTTCCCTGCAAAAGTCCGATGAAAAGAAACATCATCATCGGCAGCAGAAGTACAAATATAGAGTATTCCATTTTTTACGTTATTTGATAGCGGATTAGAACTTCATATTGTCAAGGTTTTCTACCTTGATGTTTTTGATATTGCGGTATATGTTTATGATAATGGCTATTGCCACAGCCGTCTCACCAGCCGCTACACCTATAGAGAAAAGAGTAAAGAAATACCCTTCCAAGGCTTCGGGATAAAGGAAACGGTTAAATACCACAAAGTTTACGTTTACCGCATTGAGGATTAATTCCAGCGATATAAGCATAGCCAGCACGTTGCGGCGTGTAATGAAACCGTATATTCCACAGAAGAACATCACGGCTGCTACCAGTAGATAGCACTGCATTGGTATATCCATATTCTTATCGTTTTCTAGCTATTAATATTCCACCTATAATACACGCCAAAAGGAATACGCTTATCACCTCAAAAGGGAAAATGTATCCGCCCTCGCCCAGTCCCATAAGGGCCTTACCTACCACTTTCATATCTGGGTCGGCAGCGTCATAAGGAACAGCAGGGAACGTCTCTTGGTACAACATATATCCTGCCAGTGCTAGACCACCTAGTGATGCTACAAGAGCAGGAATAACTTTTTTCTTTTCTGGAAGGTCCTGTTTGTCTCCCACACCGTGAGTAAGCAGTATAGAGAACACATACAGTACTATGATACCTCCCGCATATATAGTAAGCTGCACCGCTCCCAGGAACTGATAATCCAACTGGAAGAATAGTGCTGCCACCGCAAAGAGTACAAACAGCAGATATGTCGCTGCACGCAATATACGTCTAGTAGTAACCGTCATGATGGAAAACACCACTATGATGAGTGCCAAAACGGCAAATACTACGTGAATGGCTTTTAATTCTATCATTTTAATTATTTATTTTCCGGTTCTACATTTGGTTTAACTTCTTCTGTTTCCACCACAGGGTTAAGCTGCATGACTAGTTTGCTACGGTCAAATACTGCACATTCAAACTCTGGTGTGAACTTTATGGCATCATATGGACACGCATTTACACACAACTGGCAATAAGTACAGCTACCGTGGTCATATATGTAGCGGTCTAGTTCTTTTTTGGCTTTACCTGTTTCTGGGTTTACCACGCTACGAGTGATAACAGTGATAGTTCCATTAGGGCAAGCGTTCTGGCATATACCGCAACCTATACATTTGGTTTTGCCGTCCACCACCGGCATAGTAAGTGTACCGCGGAAACGTTCGGCTATTTTAAGAGTAGCACGGTTTTCGGGATAGCACTGTGTGGTTTTCTTGCGGAAAAACACGGTGATGGTAGTTTTCAGTCCCGTAAGCAATGTAGCTATGGCACCAAACAACGTCTTAAAGTAATTGATAACTCCCATTTTATTTATAGTGTTTTTTATCTCTATGAATTAGAAGTGAAGGCCAAATATAACGATGATGGCCATTAACATCAGGTTGAACAATCCTATCGGTAGGAGATATTTCCATTCCAGTGTAAGGATTTGGTCCACACGTAGACGTGGGAAAGTCCATTTGAACCACATAAGAACAAATATCATCAAGTATGTCTTACCAAAGAACCATACTACCGATGGGATATAATCCATCACAGCGTTGAATCCTTCCCAACCTGGTATGTGTAGAGGCATCCAACCACCCAAGAATACGGTAGCTGCCACACCTGCCACGATAAACAAGTTAAGGTATTCGGCTAGATAGAAGAAACCAAACTGAAGACCAGAATATTCTGTATGGAAACCGGCTGTAAGCTCACTTTCGGCCTCTGGAAGGTCAAAAGGACCACGGTTGGTTTCGGCATTACCAGCTATAAGGTAAACGATAAATGCTATAAGAGCAGGGATATGACCTTTGAAAAGGAACCATCCATCTGCCTGTGCCTCTACTATGCCCGAGAAAGACATCGTACCGGCCAACATTACCATCGTAAGCATCGAGATACCCAACGAAAGCTCATAGCTTATCATCTGTGCTCCCGAACGCATAGCACCTATCATAGAGAATTTGTTATTGGAAGCCCACCCTGCCAGCAGAACACCCACGATGCTCACAGCCGAAACAGAGAGTAAAAGGAAGATACCGATGTTAAAGTCCAAAACGTGAAGACCACGACCAAATGGTAGGCAACCAAATGCCATCACCGATGCCGTAATCATAATGAATGGAGCAAGCTTAAAGAGGAATTTATCTGAATTGCGAATGTAGATAAGCTCCTTGATAAGCATTTTAATCATATCGGCTACTGCTTGGAATATACCCATAGGACCTACACGGTTAGGACCCAGACGGCACTGGAATGCTCCGCATACTTTACGCTCCATATAGATAAGCGACAGGGCGATAAGGGCATATACCAAAAGTATAACTACACCTATCAGGACATATTCTATCGTAAGAGCAGCCCACGCAGGCATCACTCCACGCAACATAGAATCTATCCAACTGGTTACTATTGAAAAATCAAACATATCTGTATTTTTATTTATTTACTATTCTATTATCTGTCTATTTCAGGAACGATATAGTCGAGTGATGCTCCTATCGCTATAAGGTCGGCTATCTTGTGGCCACGGCATACTGTATCTAGGATAGATACTGGTGGCAGACAAGTAGAACGATATTTAAGACGATATGGCATCTTATCTCCGCGAGATTCTATATACACACCGAAATCACCACGGGCAGTTTCTACGTGTGAGTAGTAATCACCCTCTGGCAGACGAATGATAGGTTTGGTTTTAACTTGAATATCACCTTCTGGGATATTATCTATGAGCTGTTCTATGATATGTATAGATTCCAATATCTCATCAAAACGTATCATATAACGGTCATAAACATCACCTCCTGTGCGTAGAGCCTGTTTGAATTCCACTTTATCATATGCACCGTATGGGTCGTTCTTACGAACGTCATTTGCCCAACCCGATGCACGTCCCGAAGGACCAGACAATGAGAAATTGATAGCCTGCTCACGAGTTATAAGACCTATACCTTTCATACGGGCTTCGGCTACCACGTTACCTGTGAACACAGCGTGATATTCTTCCATAGCCTTAGGAAGGTATTTGATGTATTCTTTTACCTTTGGTATGAAATCTGATGCTAGGTCTGCCTGTACACCACCTATCGTGTTGTAGTTCTGGATAAGGCGGCCACCTGTTGTTCCTTCTAGGATATCTAGTAGGAGTTCGCGGTCGCGGAACGCATAGAAGAACACTGTAAGAGCACCAAAGTCCATATAGAAAGATGACACCCATAGTAGGTGAGAGTCTATACGCTGAAGCTCGTCCATTATAGTACGTATGTACTTAACGCGGTCTGAAACTTCTAGTCCTAGTGCTTTTTCTATACAGTTACACAACGCGTGGCGGTTCATATGTGCCGATAGATAGTCCAAACGGTCTGTGAAAGACAACTGCTGAGGATATGTCTTGCTCTCGGCCAATTTTTCTATACCGCGGTGTACATAACCACATATAGGGTCTATTTTCTTGATTATCTCACCGTCCAGTGATGTACGTAGGTGTAACACACCGTGAGTAGCTGGGTGCTGTGGACCTATGTTTACCACATATTCATCTGGTGAGAAGATAACACGCTGTTCTTCTTTTACCTCTCCCGTTACAGGGTCTTCTACCAGTGCCACTGTTGTGTCCTGGCCATCTTCACACTGTAGAGATAGAGGGTTTGATGATGGGTCATAATCCTTGCGTAGTGGGTGACCCTTGAAGTCTTGACGCAAGAACAGACGACGGTTGTCACCGTGTCCTATGAAACGTATACCCAGATAGTCATACACTTCACGTTCGTTAAGTTCTGCCGCTTTCCATATGTCTGACACAGTGTAGAGCATAGGGTTTTCGCGGTCGGTTGTAAATGTTTTAAGCACCACCCAGTGGTTGTGTGTGCTAGAAGAGAGGTGATAAACCACTCCAAGTCCTTTTTCAGGACCTTCGTCCACACCTGTGAGACAGACCAGATAGTCAAACGATAGGTCTGCATCATCGTGCAGTGTGCGTGCCACCTGACGCATCTTATCCTGTGGGATAGTAAACGTAGGGTATTGAGCCTCTACATATACTGCATCGGGGGCGATGGCGTTGATTTTTTCTTGTATTATGCTCATTTGAATTTTATAATACTTTTTATGGTTTATGACTATCTGTTAGTCTTGATTATTTTCTTGTGATTCTTTTACGTAACGTCCACCTTTAGCAAAATAGCGTTCGGCTTTTACCTTACGTTGTAGCTGCATCATACCATATAGGAATGATTCTGGGCGTGGAGGGCAACCAGGCACATATACGTCCACAGGAACGATTTTGTCTATACCTTCTACTATGTGATAAGAGCCTTTGAAAGGACCACCAGATATAGTACAAGCACCTATGGCTATAACATATTTTGGTTCTGCCAACTGGTCATATAGACGGCGGAAGACAGAAGCCATCTTGGGAACTATGGTACCTGCTACCACTATCATATCGGCCTGACGAGGGCTGGCACGTGTAACCTCAAACCCAAAACGGGCCATATCGTGACGTGCAGCACCCACAGCCATAAATTCGATACCGCAACAGCTAGTACCAAACGTTACAGGCCATAGAGAGTTGGAGCGTCCCCAGTTGATAACATCATCTAGCACACCTAGTGTGACATTTGCACCGTTCTTGTTCAGTTCGGCGACCATTGCCTCCAAAGACTCGTTGTCCTTGAAGTCCTCGTGTTTGATTGATTTGAGATTTATTTCCATTGCAAAGCTCCTTTCTTCCAAGCATAAGCCAGACCCAATACGAGTACCAGCATAAAGAATAATACATTAACCAATGCCAACAATCCCAATTCCTGAACCACTACCGCCCAAGGAAATAGAAATACTGCTTCCACGTCAAACATAAGAAACAGAATGGCAAACAGGTAGTAACCTACCTTGAACTGCATCCACGAAGTACCACGTGTAGGCACACCGCACTCGTATGGCAGTTCTTTCTGCACGTTGCGTTTGCTAGGAGAAAGCAGCCAAGCCATCGCTGTACCTGCTATCACCAGCACCAGTGCAGTAAAAAAGACTACGATTAAAAGTGTTGATTCCATATAAATGTATATTTAGTGTTTTGTTCCATACCCAAATGCACACAAACAACACATACTTCTACCCTTTATAGAGAGAAGTAAAATGCTGTAAATGTGCCGTTTAGCACCTCCATAATATCATTTTCACGGCATATTTCACGCCTTGTGCAAAGGTAATCAAATAATTGTAATACAAAAATATCCCCTCAAAAAAACCTCACGACCTTTTTTATGGCCACATTTGCCTTTTTTTGCACATAAAAAAAGACCTCCATGGAGGTCTTTTAGTTATCATTGGTTTTTATTATATCTCGCTGCTACCACTGCCCACCATATCATTTATATATGTACCGCCTTGGCATAGTGGGGATAGTTTTTCTTTTATGAATGACTGCACACTGCCAGCGTGGCTATCGGGATACAGCACGTGGACATTGGCTCCTGCATCTAGGGTAAAGTAAACAGGCAGACCTTGGTTTTTGCGGGCTTCCCATATGAGTTGTATAGCCTCTATAGTACGCGGAGCAAATAGTATGTAATATGGCGATGCGGTCATCATCATAGCGTGAAGTGTAAGAGCCTCACTTTCTGCAAGTGTACCAAATGCCTCTACATCACCTCGCGACATAATGTACTTGAGTTTTGACATATTGGTTACCGCCTGCTCATATCTGGCCACCGAATAAGGATGCCCCTTCATAAGCGAATGTCCCACGGTGCTGGAAACACTCTTCTGTCCTTTTTCTATGAGTAGCACCGTGTCGTGGAAAGTATGAAATACAGGGTGTACGTCTTCTACTGCTACGGCATACAGGTCTGACGAAGTATTATAGTCATCGTGTTGCCCCCATACAGCTGCCACAGGGTATATACTACGCGAAGCACTGCCACTACCCAGACGAGCATAGAACGAAGCACGGTTTTTCATCTCGGTATCATTCATATCTTCTCCGCAATTTTTCTCCATATCCACCAGACACATAGACAGCGCACTCATACCCGATGCCGATGATGCTATCCCCGACGAATGTGGAAAAGTATTGTGTGTATATATCTCTACACTGCATTTGGTGAGGTATGGTGCATATGGTGCTATACGGGCAAAGAATTGTTTTATCTTTGGCACGAAATCATCTTTTTTCTCCCCGTCCAGATATACCGTTACATCATAATCATCATTTATGCTGTGTGATGGTTTTACCACCATACGTGTTTCTGTACGGCACTCGCTCAATGTAAGCGACAGCGAAGCATTGGCTGGGATTTGTTCTCCTTTTTTACCCCAGTATTTGACTATTGCTATATTGGAAGGGCTTTGGTAAGCTGTGTTATAGCCTTCGGCGGGGATTTTTATATCGACCTGTTTCATATACATATTCTTTACGGCCAAAGATACGCATATTTCCTCTCTCCTGCAATCCACATTTTTATTATAACTCCCGAGTTGTTTTATTATCTTTTCCCTACAAATGAAGTTTAACATAATCTTTTTTATGTATAACTTGTATTACTAAAAATAGTTTAACTATATTTGTGGCAATAATACCACAATCATCATTTATTAATTAACCTAACAAATTTCATTCAAATGAAAAAGAAAATTTTATCTATCTTTGTAATGTGCATGGGAATAATAGTACCAGCACTAGTAGCAGACAATGCCACAACTACCGCTTCTGCCACGGTAGAAGAAAAAGAAACCCCACCATTTACCTATATGGCAGATGGTCCTGACGATGATGTCATAGTTACCATAGAAGATTATAAAGAATATTGGGACGAATGTACAGGACATGTTTTCGGATATTATGAAAATGGAGAGGAACATTTTGTAGTATTTGATGATAGTAACCCTAGAGATGGATACATATACTATAATCCATTCTATGGCACAAAGTCAAGATGCGAATACAGTGAAGGCAGTTTTTGTAGGGAGATAGGTTGTGCTATACAGATTATGGGTAAATAATGACAAAATCATACCATTATGAAAAAAACACCGTTTATCTTGATTGTTCTTTCCATACTCATAAGCTGTGGAAATATAGATAAGAAAGCTCATCACGATGTTCCTCATATTTACATAGACGTGGACAGCACAGAACACTATATGGACCTCGCCGAGTTCCTGGATACCTCTTTCTACCGCGTGATACCACTGGAAACCACCCCTGAATGTCTGGTGGGAAACGAGATAAAAAAAGTATTTTATCGTAACGGCAGGATATATGTATGGGAAGAACAATCAAAAGGTGTTTTTATGTTTGATGAAAACGGCAACTACCTAAATAAAATACAGACGCCAGGAGAAGGACCACAAGATTATATAGCAATACATAATGTATGTATAACCGATGAATATATATACATAAGAGATGTTTATGGACACAAAGTTTTATATTATGATCTTGATTGTAATTTTATAAAAAGTATATCCACCAAAGAAATAAATCGTAATATCATAACTCCGTCCCTATCCTTTGTGGCAGGGAACAGGGTGTATTTTGGTGTTCTATTTTTAGATAATTATCCTAAAAGATTAGGACAGCCATATAAATGGGTGTCATTAGATATGGATTTGGATACAGGCAGCGTTAAACGTTTTATGCCCTATGACCCAGCCGACCCATCTATTCCTGCGGAACATTTCAGTCCTCTTAGTTCTGGAACAAACTACACCTATATGAATTGTGGTGATACAGTACGATTTATGATATCAAACCTCGATACTATATTCGTCGCCACACGAGATACCATAGTGCCGGAATATGTAGTGGACTTTGGGGATAAGACCCTTCCCGAAAGTCTACGTCACTGCACTTTTCAGGAGAAAAGAGAAAAAGATGAATATGACAATTATGTACTGGGTATAAGAGGCATATATGACACCAAAGACTATCTTATACTTACATTCCGCTGGGGGGATTATTCTATGAAAGAAATAATGGCAGCTCTACC
>JAFYKQ010000131.1 GCA_017537565.1 Flavobacteriales bacterium | reverse complement strand
ATTATTCTGTTCTTTATTCTGGTCGTTTTGGTTATTTTGGTTTTGGTCGTTCTGATTATTTTGGTATTTATTCTGGTCTTTGTTATCTTGGTTTTGGTCGTTCTGGTTATTTTGGTCTTGGTTCTGTTGCTGGTCTTTGAGTAGTTCTTTGGCAAGTGCCAGGTTATAACGAGCTTCTTCGTCGCTAGGGTTACGACGTAATGCATCTTTATACAGTTTTATAGCTTCGCCATAGTTCTGTGCGTCCATTTGTAGTGCGCCTAGATTATAAAGTATATCTGCCTTTTCTTCCTCACCCGGAGTATTCATAAGAGCCTTCATCCATTGTCCGTGTGCCGAAGCTGCATCTCCACCCAAATAAAGAGCATTACCACGATTATAGTATCCCGTAGCATATGACGTGTCATTCATCACTGCCATAGCATATAGTGAATCTGCTATGGGGTAACGAGCTTTTTTATACTCTTTGTTGCCATCACGTAAATAATCTTTCTTTATAGCCTGTGCCACTAGATTATCTCCTCCTATCATCATAATGAAGAGAAGTGATAGCATAGAAAATATATAAGTCTTTTTCATAATGTTCAATATATAGGGTTTAGTCTTCGTCTATGGCTTTTTCTTCGCCAAATATATTGTAACGGCTACTCAAACGACTACGGCGATAGCCTATCAATACTTCCAATATCAAGAATAGTAGAGCTGCCCCAGCAAACCACTGATAACGGTCCTTGTATTCTATGATTTCGGTAGTACCATACTCGTTTTTCTCACCTTTGCCCAGTATGTCTTGGATTTTTTCTACTACGGCTGCTGTCGATGAGCCATCTATGTACTCCCCATCGGCTGCCGCGGCAATACTGGCTAGTGTGGCCATATCGGCTTTGGTAACGACGACTTCGCCTTTGGAGTCTTGTTTGTAAGATTTAATGAAACCATCTGCCCCACGCAATGGGATAGGACCACCAGCAGGAGTTCCTACACCCACCGTATATATCTTTATGCCAGCCTCACCTGCTGCTTTGGCTATTGAGGCTACGTCTAGGTCTTCGTCGTGGTCTTCACCATCAGATATTACCACCACCAGTTTGTTTTTAACCGTAGGGTCATCAAAGTATTTCTGTGCTAGAATAATCGCTTCGGCTATTGATGTGCCTTGAGAAGAAACCATACCGGGTTCGGCAGTAGAGAGGAACATTTTGGCTGCCGAATAATCACTCGTGATAGGTAGTAGAGGGTAGGCACTGCCAGCATAGACTATAATACCTACACGGTCTCCACCCAATGCATCTATGGTGCGGGATATGATTTGTGTGGCACGTGAAAGACGGTTTGGAGCGATGTCTTCGGCTTTCATAGATAGAGATATGTCCAGTGCAAATACTACGTCTGAACCTTGCATTTTTACTTTTTCTATCTTGGTTCCTATGCGAGGATTAACTAGTGCCAGTGTGAGACATACTATGGCACACGAAGCCATAATGGTCTTCCATACCAGTGCCGATGTGCTTTTATATGGAACCAAAGATAACATCAGACGATTGGAAACAAAGCTTTCGGCTTTTTTCTTGCGATAATGCAATATGTATGCCAGTAATCCCCATAAAACAGGAACCAATAGCAGTAGATACAGGTATATAGGTTTGTCGAGTTCGTACATACGTGTTTTCTGTTTTTATTCTCTATAAGGAGAGTGAAACATTATATAAATCCTTTGTAAAGTGTACGGCGTAGTATTATTTCCAGCATAATCAATGCCAGTGCCGCCAGTATCCACTCACGGAACATCTCGTCATAATTATAAAACTTGATGTCCTCTATCTTGCTCTTTTCTAGAGTGTCTATCTCGTCATAGATGGCCTGGAGTTTGTTCTCGTCTGTAGCACGGAAGTATTTACCTCCTGTGGTAGATGCGATGTCTTTCAGTAGAGCCTCGTCTATCTCTACCGGTACCTTTTGGTACACTACGCGTCCCGTACGAGGGTCTTTGGCTACGGGATAGTCTGCCAGACCGTTTGTCCCTATGCCTATCGTGTACACCTTGATGCCCAGTTTACGAGCAATGTCTGCAACCGTACGTGGGTCCACAAATCCATCGTTGTTTATACCGTCTGTAAGCAGTATGATGACCTTGCTTTTGGCTTCGCTGCCTTTAAGGCGGTTTATAGCCGTGCCAAGTCCCATGCCGATGGCTGTCGTTTCTCCTATCAAGCCTTGACGCAGGTTCTGTATGGCCTGTACCACCACGCGTTTGTCTGTAGTGAGAGGTGTCTGTGTAAATGCTTCAGATGCATATGAGACCAGTGCCACGCGGTCTGATGTGCGTCCTTGTACAAAATCTGATGCGACCTTTTTAAGGGCTTCCAGTCGCGAAGGTTTAAAGTCGGCCGCCAGCATACTACCCGAAAGGTCCACCGCCATAACTATGTCCACTCCCAGACCTGCACGGCTCTGTGTGCTTACTTCCACATCTCGTGGACGTGTCATAGCGACTATAATGCACGCCAGTGCCGCAAAACGCAACACCCATAGCACAGGGCGAGTCTTGACTTTCCATGTACTGCTCAAACGGAATGCACGGGTAGATGAAATCTTGAGATAAGGATACATCTTGTACCCTCTCCACCATATAAATCCACCCAGCAGTGGCATAATGAGCAATAGGTAGAAAAAGGCCTTATCTACTATTTCAAAACTATTCTGTATCATCTTCTTTTGGTTTTTGGGTGAGGGATTCTTCTGCCTGTACTGGGCGTAGAGTGTCTATGATGGCCTCTATGAACAGACGATAGCGTTTATTATCATCTGGCGAAGGGAACATCTTGGCAAATTTTACAAGGTCTGCGTCGGTGAGGAATTCACGCATCTGGTAATACTGTTCGTGTGTGAGATGCAGTTTTTTAATCTCGGCTAGTATCTCACTAGATGTACTCTCGGGTGCTGGCATATCAAATTCCTCGTCCAGATATAGACGAATGACATCTGTAAGACCTACATAGTATTCTTTTACCATCTCCTTTTCTATGTAACCAGACTCGTCTAGACGGTTCAATCGGAATTTGGCTCGTTCATAAGGACTCAACAGTAGTTCTGGAGCCATACGTTTTATGCGTTCGCGGCGTGCAAGTCTTATTATCTCCCATATGATAAGTGCCAGCACTAGTAATGCCACAGGAATCCACCAGTACTTCTGTAATATCTCGGTAAATGTGTAGCGGTCTGTGCGTATGTCCTTGATACCATAACGAGCCTGCTGGAGAGTATCCACAGGTACCGTGAGAACTTCTATTTCAAAAAGGTCTGTCGTGAGAACGTCTTCGCCGGCCTTTACCTGTATAGGAGGAATGCGATATTTCCCTTCATCAAACGAAGTGATGCGATATGTGGTTTTATATGTAGCACGCTCCTTTTTATAAGAAGTGTCTATCGCCCCGTGTCCCAATACCTCTATGCTATCTGTCGAAGGTTTTATTTCTGGAAAGGCAACGATGTCTTTGCGAGGAGCGGTTACTTCTATTGATAGGTTTATCTGTTCTCCTAGACGTATCTTGGTGGTGTCTGTCTGCCAAGATATGGTAGGACTACTCTGTGCTAGAAGCAATGGTGCCCCTGCCATAAAGAACAGAAGCCCCATCAATGCACCTAATTTATTTACTCTTAAAATATCCCAATAGTTTTTTTGCATAATCATCTCGGGTGCTAGTGGTGATGGTTCCCGCATTGCAATGGCGGAATGATTCTTCAAAGTATTTACAACGGGAAACGTATTGTTCGCGGTACTGGCGACGTACACTTTTGGAAGAAGTGTCTGCCCATACATATTCGCCGCTCTCGTCGTGTCGCATAAGTACCATACCTACATCTGGTAATTCTTCTTCGGCAGGGTCATAGATGCGAATGCCTGTCATATCGTGTTTGCGAGCCATTATCTTAAGCGAATCGGCATATGTGGCGTGAATGAAGTCTGATACCAGAAATACGATAGATTTCTTCTTCATCACTCCAAATAGATACTCCATAGCCACCTTTATGTCTGTCTTTTGGCTACGTGGTGTGAATTCTATAAGCTCGCGAATGATACGCAGTACGTGCATACGGCCTTTGGCAGGAGGGATAAACAATTCTATCTCGTCTGAAAAAAGCAGGAGACCTACCTTGTCATTATTTCCCATAGCCGAAAAGGCAAGTGTAGCACATATTTCTGTGATGATATCTCTTTTGGTGACGTCTCCACTTCCAAAGAACTCACTGCCCGATACATCGACAGCGAGCATAAGTGTAAGCTCTCTCTCCTCTTCAAAAACCTTGACGTGAGGAGCATTTGTTTTGGCCGTTACGTTCCAGTCTATGTTACGCACGTCATCACCAAACTGATATGCACGCACCTCGCTGAATGTCATACCGCGTCCCTTGAAAGAGCTGTGATACTCTCCCGAAAACACGTGGTCTGACAGTCGCCGTGTCTTTATCTCTATCTTGCGTACTTTTTTGAGTACTTCCTTTACGTCCATCTCTTGTGTGTTTTTATGTTATACATTGTGGCAGGATAGTGCCATAGTGGAAGAGGGGGGAATACTCTATGGGACTTGTACTTCGTTGAGGATAGAGCTTATGATTTCTTCTGAATGTACGTTTTCGGCTTCGGCTTCGTATGTTACACCTATACGGTGACGTAGAACGTCTGGTGCTATGGCACGTACGTCTTCTGGTATGACGTATCCACGACCACGTAGGAATGCATATACTTTGGACGCTGTTACCAGATTTATGCTACCACGAGGCGAAGCTCCGTAGGCGATAAGAGGTTTAAGCTGTTCCAGTTTATACTGTTCTGGATAACGCGAAGCAAATATGATGTCCAGTATGTATTTCTCTATCTTTTCGTCCATATATACCTCACGAGCCGCAGCACGACCACGAGATATATCCTCTAGTGTTACAACTGGACGTATCTTTTTCTGGCCTTCGGCCGATGTGTTGTTACGCATTATACGCTGTTCGTCCTCGATGCTGGGGTATGAAACGACTGTTTTAAGCATAAAACGGTCCATCTGTGCTTCGGGTAGAGGGTAAGTACCTTCTTGTTCTATGGGGTTCTGTGTGGCCATTACCAGGAATGGTTCGCATAGAGGGAAGGTCTCATCGCCTATGGTTACCTGACGTTCCTGCATCGCTTCCAATAGCGCAGACTGTACTTTGGCAGGGGCACGGTTTATCTCGTCGGCCAAGACAAAGTTTGCAAATACAGGGCCTTTTTTGATAGAGAAGTTGCCTTCTTTTACGTTATATATCATAGTTCCCACGACGTCTGCCGGTAGAAGGTCTGGTGTAAACTGTATGCGTGAGAATACGCCATCTACGGCTTTGGATAGAGAGTTTATGGCTAGTGTTTTGGCTAGTCCTGGTACACCTTCCAGAAGTATGTGTCCGCCGCCCAATAGTCCTATAAGCAGGCGTTCCACCATTTGGTTTTGACCTACTATGACGCTGTTTATCTCGCTGGTAAGCAGGCTTACAAATGCACTTTCGCGTGCTATTTTTTCGCTTATTGCACGGATATCTACCGATGTTCTGCTGGTCTCTTCCATATCTTTAATGTGTGTTTTAAAGGGTTATTTATTTTCTTCTTTTTAACTGATACGAAAGTCGTAATATTTGTTCTTTTCATTTGTTAAAAAGCAGTTAAATCTTGGCTGTGCACAGGGTAGTAAGTGATAAATTTGCCCTAAAAAAGTAGCTTTTGTGTCAAAAACCGTAAATTTGCATCGTTAAAACGAAAAATATAGGATATGAAAATAGGAATACTGAGTGCTATGCAAGAGGAGTTTGACCTTTTGCTTTCAGAAGTTAAAGACGCACGCCGTACATCGCTGGGTATGCGTGAATATATAGAAGGAACACTCTACGGTAAGGATGTTGTACTGGTCTTTTCACAGTGGGGTAAAACGGCTTCGGCTTCTACTACGGCCAATCTTATAAACGTATTTAAAATAGACCGTCTTATCTTTACCGGTGTGGCAGGAGGACTAGACGCACAGGCCAAGATAGGTGATATAGTCATAGCCCGTCGTCTATTCCATCACGATGTGGACGCATCTCCATTTAAACGTCGTTACTATGTGCCACTGGTAGGTGCCGATGGTATAGCTAGTGATGACCAATTGAGTGATGAACTGTCTAGTGCTGCTCAAAAGTTTGTGGCAGATATAGCCCAATACATATCTGAAGAAGACCGTGCAGAATTCTCTCTGGGAGATGTGGCTGTACACCGCAAGAATATAGCTACCGGTGACCAATTTATAAAAACAGACGATGTACGTACTCGTATAATGACAGACCTGCCAGATATGTATGCCGTAGAGATGGAAGGTGCTGCCGTAGCACAGGTGTGCTGGGAGCATAGCATACCATTTGCTGTGATGCGTACTATATCTGACACGGCCAACGAACACTCACCTATGGACTATCCCAAATTCTTGGACCGCGTGGCGAGCATATATTCGCTTTATATAATGAAAAATTATTTGGAAAGTTTATAATCGAGCGATATTAAAAAATAGGGCTGCCCCGCGGGGCAGCCCTATTTTTTGGAGTATGTTTTATAGATTAGAT
>JAFYKQ010000130.1 GCA_017537565.1 Flavobacteriales bacterium | reverse complement strand
GCCCGTATAAAGCTGTACACGCGATGCACCGGCTTTTATCTTTTCCACAGCATCATCGGCTGTCATTATACCTCCCACACCTATGATAGGAAAACTACCTCCGCTACGAGTATGGAGGTAACGTATCACTTCTGTGCTTTTTTCTGTAAGAGGCTGTCCAGACAGCCCTCCTGCTCCTATCTGCTCTACACGCGAGACAGGCGTATTAAATAACAATTCGCGGCCTATCGTCGTATTGGTAGCGATAACACCTGCCACCCCTACTTCCTCTACTATCTCTATAATATCATCCAATTGTTCGTGTGTAAGGTCTGGTGCTATTTTAAGAAGTATAGGTTTGGGAGATGGCATCTCTTTATTACGTGAAACAAGAGCCGAAAGCAATTCCTTGAGAGGTTCTTTTTCCTGCAATGCACGTAGATTTGGAGTATTGGGCGATGAGACATTCACCGCAAAATAATCCACATAAGGATAAAGAGCGTCATAGCACTTAAGATAGTCTGACGTAGCCTCTTCGTTGGGTGTAACCTTGTTTTTACCTATGTTACCACCTATGATAACCGGTGTCTTACGGCGACACAATCTCTCTACCGCAGCCTCCACACCACCGTTATTAAATCCCATACGGTTAATGATAGCCTTATCGCTTATAAGGCGGAAGAGTCGCGGAGCTGGATTACCTGGTTGAGCCTTTGGCGTGATAGTACCTATCTCCACAAACGAAAATCCCAGACTATAAAGTGCATCATAAACCTCGGCATCTTTATCAAGTCCTGCTGCCAGTCCCACTGGTGAAGGAAACTTTATACCAAATACCTCGCGTTCCAGACGTTTATCATGACGGGCATACATACCACGCATCACAGACAATGCCAATGGGATTTTTTGTAGGATTTTAAGAGCCTTGAATGTTATACCGTGTGCCGTTTCGGCTTGGAAACGGAACAGGAATGGTCTTGGGAATATCTTATACATATTTATTCTTTATATTTTTATATTTTCTTCTATAATTCTAGTGCATATCTCCTGCACACTTATGCGTTTGACAGATGACATATTTCTCAATCGTTCCATTAGCTCACGTGGCAATGCAATAGTAAGACTTTCCATCACTTGATGAGGGAATAACACGGCAAATGTCTGTGGGATAGAATCATCGCTATCTCGCGTGGCATATATAACGCTCTCTACACCGCTATGTACATCTTCCATCTTGTAATAACGGCAGAAACCCTCTATACGTTCTATCTGTTGTATTTTGTTTTCCTTTACATATAACGATAGACGTTCTTTCTGATAGTCTGTAAGCGTATCAAATGTCATCTGGCGTAAACTGTGATTCTCTATAAGGACTTCACCCCACATATAACTCATCACTTGGCTGGATTTTTTGGTACTTATTTCCTGTGGAGAGCCCAGGGAGCGAGAGATATCCTCTGTCTTACTAGATGAGGAAAGCCCCTCATATTCTCCACATTTACACAAAGTTATGATTGCCTCTACTACGTCCATATCACGTTTAAAATATATCTCCTATCCTCTACAAAGGTACAAAATGCTCTCCACATCTGCTATCGTATAGACAAAGTTATTAGCTCATATTTTACTATTCAGGAACTATCTCGTGACGTAACACATCGGCCTTGCGGAAGTCTGGGCGATACTTCATCACCGCTCTTAATGCCGAATATGGCACCGTTACCTCACATTTACCAAATGCATATGGAGCTATCTCATATATGTTATATGTAAAAAGCACACCTTCTGGCAGAAGAGCAAAATTTGGCGTTACAGGCAGGCGATGTTCCTCCACAAAAAATCCCTGTCTTGAAAGGGGGACATCACGTTCCAGTTCATACTGCTCCACAAAATATTTGGTTACCGCTTCACTCACCACAACGGTGTCTGTAAAAACATCATCTAATGCAAGCTTTCTACCTGTCTTTACATCATAATTAGCAAAAAAGGAGCCATACGTGCCGTGAGCACCACCCTGATACTCATCTATTTCACATTCGGTAACTATAAGTTTGCTACCGTTTATAAGAACATAGGTCTTACTATCATAGTACCAACCCGGTATAAGGTCTTCATCTATATCACGACCACTCATCATACTAGCCTTGAAATCTTTATATGAAGCTACAAAACCCACCGATAGGTCTTCTATTGACACCGTATCCTGCACAGCGACGTCCTCCACCATAGAATTTATATGCTCTACCCCTTCATCGGTATATATACGACGAGAAAAAACAGGGTAGCTCACCGTCCATTCTACTTGGTGGAGAGTGTCTTCGCCTTCTGGATAAGTATGTCTATATTCCACATACTGATAGTTACAAGGCAAGGCATTCCATTTCACCAACACTTCATATGCCACAGTTCCCGCCACCAAAACTATCAATATCCACAATAAATATCTCTTCATAAATACATAGTATTAAGAATAGACTGCTAATTTACAAATTAAACCATTATGCCGACACATCTTTTGATAAATTTTAAATAGAACGTAATTATATCTACATCTCCACGTCTTTATTCCCGATAAAAACATATATTTGTAGCATATAAAACCGCCTTAAAATATGAAACTAAGATTATTTTCTTTATGCATCATACTGCTACTTACGTTATTACCTCTCTACACCTATGCTCAGAGTCGCTCTACTGTCATTGAAAATAGACTCGAAGCCGCATTCAATATCCCGCTGGGTAAAAACGATAGACACGCCTTATCCCCATCTGTTCGTTCGGTTTTCAGTGACCACCGTGACGGAGACAACATAGCATCATTCACTGGTAGCCAAGTAGAACTATGCTACTCATACAAACCGTGGAGTTTTATGTCATTTGATGCCGATGTAGAAATGGATTTCACACGTGGAGGCGAGACTATCTTTTGTGCATATGTATCGGCCAAACCACGATATAAGTATAAACGATTGAGCGTATATGGAGAATTCAAATTATCATCAAACCGACGTCTTACATACCACGACCATCTTACAGATCCTCACCTTAACTATATGGCAGGTATGAGCATAGACGCCATCAAGAACGTAATGACCATAAGTGCTCAATGCACCATACCTCACAGCCTTACAGAAAACGCCCTAGAAAAATACAAGATTAAACTGAAACTAAATCTTACGCTTTCAGACCATATAGGTCTAGGCTTATCTCACGAGTTAGTACAAGACTTCAAAAACACATCTCGCACACATATCAACACGTTCTCATTTGGATATAGCTTCCTATAAATAAACTACTGTAAAAAACGGCGTGCCCCTCGACGAGGGGCACGCTGTTTTTATAGGTCTATATGATAAATATATTATTCTCCTATTGCAGCAATACCTGGAAGTATTTTACCTTCCAAAGATTCTAACATAGCACCACCACCAGTAGAAACATAAGATACCTTGTCTTCATATCCGAATTTCTTAACAGCGGCCACGCTATCACCACCACCTACCAGTGAGAATGCACCATTTGCTGTGGCTTCTTCTATTGCCTTGGCCATAGCGATAGTACCTGTCGCGTATTTATCCATTTCAAATACACCCATAGGACCATTCCAAAGTATAGTCTTGGATTCTTTTATCACATCGCCAAAGTATTTCATAGTCTTTTCGGCAATGTCCATAGCTCCCCAACCGTCTTCTATCTTATCTGCATCAAAAACGCGTGTAGGGCAAGTGTCTGAAAATTCCTGTGTCGTTACAGCGTCCTGTGTAAGATATACCTTAACACCACGTTCTTTGGCTTTTTCAAGTATTTCAAGTGATATCTGCATATAGTCTGGTTCTTGTAGCGAATCACCTATCTTACCACCTAGGGCTTTGATAAATGTGTAAGCCATACCACCACCTATGATAAGGTTATCCACAGATTCCAACATCTTATAGATGATAGGTAGTTTTGAAGATACTTTTGAACCACCCAGAATAGCACATACAGGGTGTTCTCCTGTTTCAAGCACTTTCTTGATAGATTCTACTTCTTTTGCCATAAGCAGACCGAAGCATTTGTTTTCACCCATATATTTGGCTATAATAGCAGTTGAGGCGTGTGCACGGTGTGCAGTACCAAATGCGTCATTTACATAGATATCTGCCAATGATGCCAGTTGTTTTGCAAATTCCTCATCTCCTTTTTCTTCCTCTGGGTGGAAACGTAGGTTTTCCAGTAGTAGAACTTCACCTGGTTTAAGAGCAGCAGCAGCCTCTTCGGCAGGAGCACCCACACAGTCAGATGCAAATTTTACAGGCACACCCAAAACTTTTGAAACGTGGTCCACTATATTTGAAAGAGAGTATTTTTCTGTAACCTGACCCTTAGGACGTCCCAAATGTGACATAAGGATAACGCTACCACCATCTCCCAATATCTTTTTAATAGTAGGAACCACAGCCTGTATACGTGTATCGTCTGTGATATTAAAATTCTCATCGTATGGAACATTGAAATCCACACGTGCTATTGCCTTTTTACCAGCAAAGTTAAAATCGTTTATTGTCTTCATATCTTATTGTTTTGTTGTTTCTTTATTATACTTGGTCAATGGACATTTCTCCAGATTTCTGCAAAGTTAATCAATAGGAAGATAAACTACACGTTTTGTTTCAAAAAAATCTTCACAAAAATCACTAGATATGTCATAAACCTCGCTGCGTGGGAATTTTTTAAGTTCTTCTGTGAGGTCTCCACCCTTGAGATACAAGATACCGTTGGGCATAGAGTTACGATTTACCGCCAGAAATTTATTTTTCACCCACGGCACAAAATTATCCATCGTGGTGACAGCACGCGACACCACAAAGTCAAATTTTTCATCTATCGCCTCTACCCTGCTGTTTATAACGCGTACATTTTCCAGTCCCAATTCGCTAGCCACAGCACTGGCTACTTTGGTTTTTTTACCCACGCTATCTACCAGCGTAAAATCCACATCTGGAAACATCACTGCTAGTGGTATCCCCGGGAAACCTCCTCCCGTACCTACGTCCATCACACGACTACCCGCTACAAATTCCATCACACGAGCTATCGATAGACTATGCAACACGTGTCTGGTATAAAAATGTTCCATATCCTTGCGGGAGATGACATTTATTATAGAGTTCCAGTGTGCATACAGTTCCCCCATACGTTCATAGCGTTCTTTCTGCACTTCTGTAAGATACGGGAAATATTTAAGTATGATGTCCATCTGTTATTTGAGGTGTTTTATGAACGTCCATCTAGATTTATGATGACGACTTTCGTACTCTTTCCACAGCACGCGTACGCTGGTATTCTTTTCCTGTTGAGGATTTGACTCCACATACATTATATTATCCCTCATAAAACGACGCATCACCTCATCAAATATAAGAGCCGTTACTCCCTTGCGTTGCCATTCTGGCAGCACTCCTATCAACAACAGTTCTGCGCGTTTGTTTACCTTATGAGCTTTAAGCAGGTGCCACCAGCCAAATGGAAGAAGACTTCCTCCCGCCTTCTGCAATGCCGATGCCATATATGGTATAGCCAGACCAAAGGCTATCATATTTCCGTCTTTATCTTGTACACAGCTCACATATTCGGGATTGATGACCGCCATAAACTGTGCCGCATAGAACGTCTGTTGTTTTTCTGTAAGAGGCACAAAGTTCTCAAGCACGCTATACGTCTTATTAAGCACATCAAATACCTGTGGGATATATTTCTTTATAGCCGATTTTGACCTCAAGTCTGGTATAGAAAGCGAATATTTCTCCTTTATAAGTGCCGAAAAACGACTTATCTTTTCTGGCACCGCCGTAGGTGTTTTAATCTCGGACTCTACCCACTGTGTGCAGTAATCAAATCCTGCTGCAACCATATGAGACTCATAGTAAGGATAGTTATAAAGAGCCGTCGTGTTTGACAGTTCATCAAAACCAAATGTCAGCATTGCAGCCTTGTCCAGATTACAGAAGCCCACAGGGCCTTCCATATAATCCATACCCTGCTCACGTCCCCATTTTTCGGCCGCTTCAAACAACGCTCCTGTAACCTCTTTATCATCTTCAAAATCAAGCCAACCAAATCTCATCTTACGTACGCCTAGTATATCATTCTCGCGATGATTTACTATAAGGGCTATACGTCCTACTATACGCCCTTCTTTTTTGGCGACAAGCAGGTTCACATCACAAAACTCCAACGTAGGGTTATAACTAGCGTCAAACGTGTTCATCTCTCCCCCTATCAATGGTGGCACCCAATATTTATTCCCACGATACAGTTCAAATGGAAATTTAACAAAAGCCTTGAGTGATTTTTTGTCTGTAACTTTTTCTATCGTTATCATATATATCTATTATGTGTATTATCAGAATGGATATGCCAGTGCAAATTGGAGGGCGGCACCACTTATACCGTAACGGAACAAACAGAATCTGTCTGCACGTGGGAGCGTAGGGTCCACCGTCTTAAAGCCCACATCTACACGTCCTATAAAATAAGTAAAGTCATATCTTATACCTAGACCCAAAGTAACCGAAAGGTCTTTATAAAATCTATCTATCGCAAACACCCCGCGTGGGTCACTATACATCTTACTAGATGTATACCACACGTTACCTATATCACAGAACACAGCAGCGTGCAGCGAACGATACACCGGGAAACGATACTCCAACGATGCTGTGAGTTTAAGGTTACCTATGTTATATGAATTGGTCTTGCCCTGCACACTACCAGGCCCCAGGTCATACGCCAACCAACCTCTCTCATAGTTCACACCACCACCGAAGTACATCTCTGAAAACGGTAACTGAACACTAGAATTACCATAAGGCAACGTAAGCCCAAAATAAACCCTCCAAGCCAGCACACTGGCCTCGTTTTGTCCCAATTGTAAGTGACGTGAATAATTCACATTAAATTTGGCAAACTGTGAGAACGGCACCCCAAACAGTTCATATACTTTTTCTCCCGTAGGCATTTCTACAGTAGGAAAATTAAACACTCCTGCCATAGCCCGCGTAAGGTTACCTGCTAGTTTGACTTCGGCTTGCAGGTAATTGAAATCACTAGATTGGTCGTCCTGCTGGGAGTTATACGTAAATGTATATGACAAGGCTGGTATCACAAAATCTGACGTATAACGAGTGTACTGGAACAAATCGTCGGCTATGATACGATAGTTTTCTGGAGCTGTTTTTTCGTATTCTTTGTCGGCATATATCGTCTGTTCCATATCATAAACCCACTCTAGGGAACCGTCATCTGTGTCATACTCTGGGTGTAAGTCCACGTAATCTTCTATGGCTATCTCTCTCTCTTCCGATGAAAAGACATTGAAATAATTGAGTTTATTGGTATTGGTAAGATATGCAAATCTGAGTAGACCTACCTTGTGCTGTATCTTACGACTCGCCTCCCAACTATACTCCCAGTCTATACTGAAGTAGTTTCTATCCAGTCCTACGTTCTTTTGCAGACCAAATCCCAACGAAGCCGTAGTCTTTGGCATATAGTCTTTGGGGATTACATCTTTTTTTATAGGTAGCAGAAAACGCGGAAAGATAAGTGATGTGGTAAGGTTTACCTCATAGGCATTAAAGAAATCACGCGTGCCATCTGGAGCATTATAACTACCTATCGTCGCACGCAATGTATTACTCCATATCTCTCCCCCACGGAATGCGTTATATTTATTGAGTTGCAGGTTGAGCGAAGTACCTATACCCAACATCGAGGAACGCGACACTTCAAAACTGGCATTTGCCGAATATTTCTTTATAGGCACCAGATAGATATCTGCCTCTACACATTCATCTGGGTTAAGAGAATCGGGATTCATCGTGATATTTACCGATGAGAACATACGCAAGGCCCGCAATCTTTTATATGTATCTGTATAATCATCAAGAGAGAAAGTCTCCCCCTGACGCATAAAAATAGCATCTGATAGCACGCGTGGCTTATATTTTATTTTACCCTCTCCATAGATATTAAGCCCGTTATAAAGTACCGTGTCGGTTATATTCTGCATAGAAGAGCCATATTTATAATCTGTATAGACGTTTATATTGCTCACTTTCCACGTATGGAACGGCACAGACATCACACCCTGTGGTGTTTCACGCTCTTGGTTTTTAATGCTTATAAGCACCTGTGCACGGCCTTTGTAGCCATTGGTATCTACATAGTACTTGATATAGTCTGTAAGGAAGTCATAGACACCATTCTGTTTAAAGTACAATGACAGACGTTCGGCCTCTCCTTCTAGTGCCTCCTGTGAATAAGCATCACCCGTGGCTATAAGACTTTCACTTTTGGCTCGGTTATAAAGACGGCGCAACGTAGCACTTTCTATATCTGTATTTATGCTATCTATTACATATTGGCGGCCTGTGTTTACGTTATAAGTAACATCGGCCTTGTCTTCTTTGTATTTTACAGATGTGGCTACATCTACATTAAAGTATCCGCGTTGGAAATAATATGCGCCTATGTTTTTCTCACTACGTGATGTAAGTCCTTCATCATAAAGCACCGGAGCTTCTCCCAAAGATTTAAGCACATTGGTATAACCCACATATGAAGAATCTATCCTATCCACTCCCTTCTGTGAGAACAAGGCCCTCAATACGGCAACACCAGTTTTATTTCTCTCCTCCCATTTTTCAAATGATGCCTGCGGGTCTTCGGCGGCAGCATTATAAAGATTCATCTTAAATGGGACAAGCCCCAGGAACTTTTTATTGGGGTGCTGGCGTATATAGTCGTCGTATTCGGGATTGATATTTAGTTTATCGTTGACTATGACTTTATTGGAAGATACTAGATATTCTCCTTGGGGGATTTTTTTGCTACCTGCACAGGAAGTAAAAAGCATAAGAAGAATTATTCCCATCATAACGACAGAAATGCTTATCTTTGCTATGTTATTTTTTATCAATTTACTCACTATACTATCCCCTTATAATGCCCAGCAAAGCACACATAAAGAATATATATTCCTTAAAGGACAAAAAATCTAGGCAAATATCGCAATTATTTACCATAGAAGGCATAAAATCTATAAAAGAAATTGCAACAGAAGACACAATTGTCATAAAAGAGTTGTATGCAGTACCTTCTATGGCCGAAAACATACCTCATAATTATTCCAACATAGCACAGATAGTCTCTCCAGAAGAGATGAAACAGATGAGTAGCCAAAGCACCCCCGAGGGTATTTTGGCTGTATGTCAAATACCATCACACACCCTGCACGAGTGGGATAAAGACACGCTGTACATAGCTCTGGACGGGATACGCGACCCAGGTAATCTAGGCACTATCATACGTCTGGCAGACTGGTTTGGGGTGAGTGACGTGATATGTTCTATGGACACAGTCGATGTTTACAATCCAAAGACCATAGCTTCTACTATGGGTTCCATAGCACGAGTGAGGGTGCACTATGTAGATTTGGCTACGACACTTTCTCGTTGTCCTGTGCCGGTTTACGGCACTTTCCTAAACGGAGAAAACGTATATGAAGAATTACTACCTATGGGAGCAGTGATGGTCATAGGAAACGAAGCACACGGCATATCTCCAGCGATAGAAGCTGTATGTAGAGAAAGGGTTACAATACCCCGTTTTGGAGATTCACGTACAGAAAGTCTCAATGCTGCTATGGCAACAGCCATACTGCTGGGTCTATGGCGTAGATAAAACCAGCGACATTAAAAAAGGCGAGCCTGGAGGCTCGCCTTTTT
>JAFYKQ010000129.1 GCA_017537565.1 Flavobacteriales bacterium | reverse complement strand
TACGTTATGTAGACCTAGTATGGGGATTTGGTGACGTACCATATTACTCAAAATCTACAGACAACATGGACGAATTGTGCAAGCCACGCGATAACCGTTACGCCGTATTGGATTCAGCAATGGTTGACATTAAATACGCTAGAAGGAGACCCCTATGATGCACGATTTTTGGGCTATGGAGAACTGCCCTCGCTTTTCTTATTTAAAGATATAACACACTATCATATGATTCATATATAATTTCATTACCTTTTCTATATCAAATCATTTGCTTTTTAATATGAAGAAAAAAATCCTACTTGCACTGGGGAGTTGCATCGCTTCTGTCCATCTATATTCACAGGCCTGCACTGGCATCAAAGTGATGGCCAGTGATAGTTCGGTGTTCTATTCCCGTACATTTGAATGGGCTTACTCCCCTACCCACCCTATGATTAAAATATGCCCCAGGGGAAAGAGATACACATCATCGATAAACAATGACAAGGGTATGACGTGGAAAAGCATTTATGGGGCAATAGGCATAACGTCAGACACCACAGCATTTATAAACGAAGGAATAAATGAAAAAGGTCTGGTGGCAGGAATGTTCTTTTTTGACCATTATGCCACATATCACGACTATGACCCAAAGGCAAAAGACCACACGATAGATGCACTTGATTTATCTTATTTCATTCTATCCAATTGCAGCACTACCGATGAAGTAAAAGAAAAATTGGCTGCTATACGTATATGTGGAAGCATTCGCAGCGAATTGGGACGTGTCGTTCCTCTGCACTGGCGTGTGGGAGATGCCCACGGCAAGAGCATCATAATAGAGTGTGTAGATAAACAGCTCAATATCTATGACGATACGCTGGGTGTTATCACAAATTCACCTCCATACCCATATCACATCACAAACCTGTGCAACTATGTGAATATATCTCCCTCCCCCGTATCAAAGACCAAAATGGGAGATATAGAGATTCTGCCTTCGGGGTCTGGTAGCGGACTCCTGGGACTACCTGGTGATTTCACCCCTGTATCCAGATTCATAAGAGCTGCTTTTTTCCTCTCTTACAGTCGTCGTCCCGATACGGCATATGACGCTATGAGTCTTTCTTTTACCATACTGAGCAATTTCAATATCCCACTGAGCGGTGAACTACCTGCTCATTCTGCCCCACAAATGCCCGCCGCCACACAATGGACATCGGTCATAGATGCGACAGGACGTGCGTTATACTATCGTACTATGTATAATTCGACTATACGACGTATAGAGATTGACAAAATAAACTTTGAAAAAGAAAAAGAACGATATGTCCCTCTCGATAAAACCCCACACGAGACCATAACAGACATCTCTCTATAATAACAGCACTTAAATATTTCGGCAGCCCGCGGGCTGCCGAAACTTAATTTTGGCATTAACTATCCTGCATTACTCTTTATCCCACAAATATGTCGTACATTTGTACTTTAAGACAAACATTTAATTAAATCATATAATATATACCATAATGGAACAAAAAATAAGTACTTCTACCCTACGCGACAGTGCTATTATGCGTTGGAGTGCACTAGGTGTTATAGCCCTCACTATGATGGCAGCTTACTATGTAAATGATGTGATGGCTCCTCTTCAAACGATGCTGGAAGAACAACTTGGCTGGAGCGGGTCTGAATACGGTTTTTATACAGGTGCATATAGTTTTCTCAATGTATTCCTGCTGATGCTCATATGGGGTGGTCTTATAATGGACCGCTTTGGGGTGCGTTTTACAGGTAAACTGGCTACTATACTTATGGTAGTGGGAACACTTATGGAATACTACGGTATGAACTATATGGGTGGCTCTACTGCCACTACATTTGGCTACAAGAACGACGTACTTATGTGTGCTGCCGGTTATGCCATATTTGGTGTAGGTGCCGAGACTGCCGGTATAACAGTTACCAAGATTATAGCACGCTGGTTCCGTGGTAAAGAGATGGCATTGGCTATGGGTATTCAGGTGGCTCTAGCTCGTATAGGCAGCCAAGCTGCTTACAGCATAGCTATCCCTATCGCCAAACGTTTTGAAATATCTACTCCGGTGCTTATAGGGCTTATACTACTGGTAGTGGGTATGATTTCGTTCTTCATATTTGCGGTGATGGATAAAAAACTGGACGCACAAGAAAGTGCTATGGAGGACGCCGATGAAGAAAAATTCTCATTTGCAGACGTTAAAAACATCATCACAAACCAGGGATTCTGGCTTATTTCCATACTATGCGTACTATTCTACTCTTGCATATTCCCTTTCCAGAAATTTGCCAGTGCACTGATGATAACAAAATATGGTATTGACCCAGACTTTGCTGGTTCTATCGTTGGCCTGCCTGCATTGGGTGCCCTACTGCTTACACCTATATTTGGTGGTGTGATAGACCGCAAGGGTAAAAGTGCATCTATAATGATGCTGGGTGCTGCAATACTTATAGCTGTTCACTTTACTTATGCCATACCATCTATCAATTCTTGGGTAGTAGCGGTAGCTCTTATGATACTATTGGGTATAGCCTTCTCATTGGTACCTTCGGCTATGTGGCCTGCCGTTGCCAAGATTTTCCCTGTACGTCAGTTGGGTACGGCATATGCCCTTATATTCTTTATACAGAACATAGGTCTATGGGGCATACCTACACTTATGGGATATGTACAGGAACACTATTGTGTGGTAGGTATCAATGAAAACGGAGCAGCTCTTTATGACTACACACTGCCTATGATAATATTTGGTGTTTTGGCTACGGCTTCGTTTGTAGTGGCTTATCTCCTGCTACGTGCCGACAAACGCTACGGATACGGTCTGCAACTGCCAAATATCAAAAAATAACATCATATGAAAGACTCCATCACCATATATCCTTGGGGAGACAGTCTGCCTTATAACAGCACTGTAGAACGCCTCAAAGAACGCTATGGTGGTCGATTGCAAAAAATATCCCTGGCCACGGGATTTACTTGTCCCAACCGTGATGGGAGGGTGGGACGTGGCGGGTGTATTTTTTGCAATAATGAGAGTTTTGTCCCTTTCTACGCCCACGGGAAAGACATCAATCACCAGGTGGACGAAGGCCTTAAATTCCTACGCGAGAGATATCCTCGTACTGCACATTTTCTAGGTTATTTCCAGGCATATACCAATACTTATGGCAGTTTTGAGGATATAAAAAACCTCTACCTACAGGTACTCTCCCGTCCCGAGATAGGAGGACTGGTCATAGGAACCCGCCCAGACTGTGTAGATGAGCGTCTTCTTGACTTTTTTGCAGAGCTGAAAGACAAATACTTTGTAAGCATAGAATACGGTGTGGAAAGCACCAACGATGAAGTCCTACGTAGAGTTAACCGAGGCCACGATTATGCTACGGCCGTAAGAGCCATAGAGATGACACATAGCCGAGGCATACACACCGCCGCCCATTTTATGTGGGGACTGGAAGATAATCTAGATGGTATGCCATCACAGGTGGAAGAAATAAACCGCCTGCCACTGGATTCTGTCAAGTTCCATCAACTTCAAATAATACGCGGTACACTACTGGAAAAACACTGGGAAGAAGACCGCGGAGGCTACCATATATTTTCGGTAGAAGAATACACGAGATTTATCATCGAAGTCCTGGAAAGATTACGTCCAGACCTGCCAGTAGAAAGATTTATATCCGAGACTCCACCACGTTACCGCCGTGCTCCTCTATGGGGTACAGACCTTCGTGTACCACAAATGCGTGATGCTATAATCAAAAAAATGAGAGAAGAAAAACGCTGGCAGGGACGTATTTTTTCCCTAAATTCGCACAGATAAAATATAATTATACAACTATGGCCAAAAGCACCGCTACCACTCCTCTTATGGCACAATACAATGCCATCAAAGCCCAACACCCCGATGCAGTACTACTGTTCCGTGTAGGAGACTTTTATGAGACATTTGGACAGGATGCTATAGAGTGCTCCAAGATTCTAGGTATAGTACTTACCAAACGCGGTAATGGTAGTGCATCAGAAACTGCACTAGCAGGATTTCCACACCACGCCATAGATACTTATCTACCAAAACTGGTCTTGGCTGGTAAACGTGTAGCGGTATGTGACCAGTTGGAAGACCCAAAACTCACCAAAAAGATAGTAAAACGCGGTGTTACCGAACTCATCACTCCCGGTGTAGCGATGAATGACGGGGTACTATCTTCTGGTAAAAACAATTTCCTATGTGCTGTACACTTTGGGGAAAAGACCAATGGTATAGCACTGCTGGATATTTCAACAGGTGAATTCCTGGTGAGCGAAGGCACACTGGGGCAGATAGAAAAACTCCTTCAGGCGTTCTCCCCTAGCGAGGTCCTACACGAACGTCGTCGTAAGGTAGATTTCAATGCCCGTTTTGGTGGTGGGTATCATACATATATGATGGATGATTGGGCTTTTTCAGATACTTTTGGTCGTGAGATACTGCTCAAACATTTCGGTACAAAATCCCTCAAAGGCTTTGGCATAGAAAAGATGGACTGTGCCATAGCAGCTGCTGGTGCCGTAATGCAATACCTCAAAGACACCGAACACAACCAGACAGACCACATATCCCGTATATCCCGCATACAGAACGACACTTATGTATGGCTGGACCGTTTTACTTCGCGAAATCTGGAAATACTATCATCGCCTCACACAGATGCTACTACGTTACTGGACGTGATGGACCACACGCTCAGCCCTATGGGAGCGCGTATGATGAAACGATGGCTGATGCTCCCACTTAAAGACGTTAAAGCAATAAACGAACGACTGAGTGCGGTAAAATATTTCTTGGGAGAAGAAGAAAAAAGCGAAGAGATACGTCGTTACATATCATCGGTATCAGATATAGAACGTCTGGCTGGTAAGGTAGCCACTGCCCGTATCAATCCCAAAGAACTAATGGCTCTATGTCGTGGGCTGGACGTATCTACCCCTATCAAAAACATATTATCATACAGCGAAAACGCTCATTTGCTGAAACTCACCTCATCGCTTGACTCTTGTGAAGAGCTGTGCGGTCTTATACGTCGTACACTGTGTGAAGACGCTCCAAGCCTGCTTTCCAAAGGCGGAGTTATAGCCGAGGGTGTAGATTCCTCGTTGGATTCTTTACGGGAGATACTGCAAAACGACAAGACCATACTTAACAACATCATAGAGCACGAGAGTGCCCGTACTGGTATCCCATCACTTAAAATATCGTTTAACAATGTCTTTGGTTACTACATAGAGGTACGCAATTCTCACAAGGACAAAGTCCCTGCCGAATGGATACGCAAACAGACGACCGTTTCGGCCGAACGATACATCACACCCGAACTTAAAGAATTTGAAGCCAAGATACTGGGAGCCGAAGAAAAAATAGCACAACTAGAAAGCAGTATCTACGGTGCATTGGTAGAAAAAACAGCAAAATACATCACCGCTATTCAGGATAATGCACAGGTCATCTCACAGATAGACTGTCTTCTTTCATTTGCAACAATAGCGGCAGAATATGGCTATACCTGCCCAGTGGTGGACGATAGTACAGACCTTGAAATCATAGACGGTCGTCACCCTGTCATAGAACGCCGTATGAGTGTAGTAGAACAATATATTCCAAACAGTCTAACACTTAACCGCGACAACCAACAGATAATGATGATAACCGGTCCAAATATGTCTGGTAAATCAGCTTTGTTGCGTCAAACGGCACTTATATGTCTTATGGCACAAGTAGGAAGTTATGTCCCTGCCTCTAGTGCGAGAATAGGTGTAATAGATAAAATCTTTACCCGTGTGGGAGCTAGTGACAACCTATCATCTGGAGAATCTACGTTTATGGTAGAGATGAATGAAACGTCCAATATACTTAACAACATCACCGAACGTTCACTGGTGATACTGGACGAGATAGGTCGTGGTACTAGCACATATGACGGTATATCCATAGCCTGGGCGATATCAGAATTCCTGCACGATAGTTCACTACGTCCAAAGACTCTTTTTGCCACTCACTACCACGAACTTAACGAGATGGCCGACACCTTCCCTCGCATACGCAATTTCAACATATCTGTACAGCAACAGGGAGGTCACGTTATTTTCACACGTCGTCTAGAAGCTGGCGGTTCAAATCATAGTTTTGGTATTCACGTGGCACGTCTAGCAGGTATGCCTCCGCGTGTGGTACGTCGTGCCGAACAGATACTTTCATCTCTAGAAAAGAACAACCCTACCAGTGCCTTTGTTGCCTCTACCAAAGATAAGGACAGCAGTAAAGGTAAATCGGCAAACAGTCCATTTGATGCACCTATGCAGATGAGTTTCTTCCAGCTGGACGACCCTACACTGCTCAACATCAAGGACCAATTGCAAAACATAGACATCAATAGCCTTACACCTGTCGAGGCATTGGTAAAACTTTCAGAGATTAAAAAAAGTATAGGTCTTAAAGATTAACCATATGAAGATATGATATAAACATACCACATAAAAAAACGGCACCCTAGGGTGCCGTTTTTTATATTAAGTCAAGTGTATTATTTAACACAAGATACTATTCCTTCTTTTACAGCAGTCGCTATATAATCTATCTGCTCCCTGTCTAGTTCTGTATGCATAGGCAGTGACATAACCGTACGTACCAACATATCGGTAGCAGGATACAGACTATCATCATAGTCGTGTGTATCATATGCCTTTTGATGACGCAATGGCACAGGATAATATATCATAGCTGGTATGCCTTTACCATTTAAGAACGCTATAAGTGCATCTCGGTCTATGTTTTCTGCCAGACGCAACGTGTACTGGTGGAAAACGTGAGTGGTACGTTCTGCACGTGCAGGAACCTTCACACCCTCTACCCCAGCAAAAGCAGTGTCATACATCGCCGCAGCCTCTTGACGGGCAGCAGTGTACTCGTCCAGATGACGCAACTTGATACGCAATATAGCGGCCTGTATGCTATCCAGACGTGAGTTCACACCTATCTCATCGTGATAGTAACGGCGATACATACCGTGGTTTACTATACCACGTGCACGATGTGCTAGTGCATCATCATTTGTAAAGATAGCACCACCGTCACCATAGCAACCCAGGTTTTTTGAAGGGAAGAATGACGTTGCTCCCATATCTCCTATCGTTCCCGCTTTTTTCACCGTGCCATCTGCAAATGTATATTCGGCACCTATCGCTTGTGCGGTATCTTCCAGCACTAGCAGGTTATGCTCACGTGCCACCTGCATTATCTCTTCCATAGGCGCACACTGACCAAATAGATGTACCGGTATTATAGCTCGTGTACGAGGAGTAATGGCACGACGCAAAGCCTCTACGTCCATCACCATAGTGTCTGGATCTACATCTACCAATACCTGTTTAAGCCCTAGCAATGCTATCACTTCTACCGTAGCGGCAAATGTAAAATCACTCGTTATCACCTCATCGCCACGTTCCAGTCCCATAGCCATAAGAGATATTTGTAGGGCATCTGTACCATTGGCACAAGGTATGACGTGTTTTACGCCTAGATACTGTTCCAGTTCGCCTTGTAAAGCATGTACCTCTGGCCCATTTACAAATGCCGATGATTCCATAACAGATACCACAGCAGCGTCTATCTCGCTTTTTATTTTTTCATACTGACCTTTGAGGTCAACCATTCGTATATCTTTCATTATGATAATTTTTATTCCATTTAAAACCGACTACAAAAGTACAACTCACAACCTTAAAAACAAATTTTTATAGCACACTAGTTATAGTTACACGAGCAAAAAACACAAAAATGTTTGATATCCCACCCAAATTATTTACTTTTGGGACTCGTTTAAGTAAAGAAATACATTTGTATAACACTATATAGATATGAAAGATTCATCACATAAAGCCGCTACCGTAGCCATACACGGTGCCTATGACCCAGCCGAACACCAGAGTAGTTGTGCTGTACCTATTTACCTCACATCGGCATATGATTTTGGCACAGCCGAAAACGCCGCACAGATATTCAATCTGTCACGTCCAGGATATATCTACTCTCGTCTTAACAACCCTACGACAGATGTCCTCGAACGTCGACTCACAGAACTGGAAGGTGGCGTGGGTGCTTGTGTATTCTCATCGGGGACGGCAGCACTGTTCTCTACCATTCTCACACTGATGCACAGCGGAGACCATCTCATATCATCATCTATGGTATATGGAGGCACACATACTATGTTCTCAATACGTTTACCACGTATAGGCATAGACACTACGCTTATAAGCAGTATAGACCCTGCCGAATATGAACGTGCCATACGTCCCGAGACTAAGGCTATATTCATAGAGGCTCTGCCAAATCCACAACTAGTAATGACAGACATAGAGGCTATAGCCGATGTAGCACACCGCCACGGCATACCTCTTATAGTAGATAACACAGTCCCTACCAGCGCTCTACTTCGCCCCATAGACCACGGAGCAGATATAGTAACATATTCGCTTACCAAATATATGCAAGGCCACGGTACTACTATGTCGGGTGCGGTGATAGACAGCGGGCGTTTTGACTGGAAGGCTTCGGGGCGTTTCCCAGAATTCACAGAACCAGACCCTGCATATCACGGGCTTATATATGCAGACCTAGCACCTGCGGCATTCATAACCAAATTGCGTACCGAAGGATTGCGTGATATAGGTGCTTGTATGAATCCTTTTGCTGCATTTGAGGTGTTACAGGGATTAGAGACATTGGGAGTGAGGATGAAGGCTCATAGTGAAAACACACTTAAAATAGCCGAATATCTAGATGCTTCCCCACAGGTAGAAAGTGTTACATATCCAGCATTAAAGAGCAGTCCACAGCACGACCTATACCTCAAGTACCTACCATCTGGTGCTAGCGGTCTTCTATCATTCCGCATAAAGGGTGGCTATGAACGTGCCGAACGTTTTGTAAACGCACTTAAGGTATTTGATTTGGTAGCCAATTTGGGCGATGTAAAATCTATCGTTACCCACCCTGCATCTATGACTCACCAACAGCTCACCACAGAAGAACGTGAAAAAGCCGGTGTTTATGACAACCTTATACGCGTGGCAGTAGGTATAGAAGACATAGATGACCTAATAGCCGATTTTGCACAGGCATTTGAAGCTAGCAGATAAAAAATATGACACTTACATAAAAAGCGGCACCCTCGAGGGTGCCGTTTTTATTGTCATTCCTGTGGAGCCGCCGGGAGTCGAACCCGGGTCCAAACGAGCGACCTTTATGCTTTCTACACGTTTATTTTGCGGGAGATTGTCAGGGCTACCTAATGTCGCAAACACCATAAGGGCAGCCTTACCCTGCATTTGAGATTTCAGTCCTCTGCCCTCAGTCGGCAGGAGGCTTGTTTTCACTTTTCGGCACCGCTAGTCCCAACGCCGTGAAACGTGGCTTCGGAGCGATGTCCCGCCTCTGTTCCTTGAACAGACGTAGGCTCTAGTCTCTCTGTGAGAGATTAGGCAGCAAGAGCGTAGTTATTTTCGCCGTTTATACTTCGGAGGAAGAGATTTAAGAGCCACTCCCCCACTGCTCTACGTGCTTACATATCGACCGGTCTCGCTGTCAAAGCCAATGCCGACCCCTATGTTTCTGCCTGCAAAGATACGATTTTTTCTCATAGTGACCAGCCCCCTCTTTCACTCAACAATTTTTAACTCCTACTAATGCTAAAATATATAGCCCGATAAGATTTTTGGTTGTAATTTCAAGACAAAACATAGATTTTCACTGTGAGACATCTGGCTTTATTTTTTACATTATCGTTATCGTTTCTATGTGCATGTCGTGTTACAGCACAGCAAATCCCATATTTCTCCCAGTGGTATTATAACAAGGTCTATTACAACGTGGCATTTGCTCCACTTGATACTCGCAGCGAAATCATCGCCACATACCGCAACATGTGGAGCAGTATAGACGGTGCCCCACAGACGGCTGCCATCATAGGACGTATGCCTCTTTTTTCTTCCCGCGGGGCAGGAAGTACTGCCATAAGCTATGACCGCATAGGCAATTTTTCACATCTAGACATCAACATAGGATATGCTTACAGCCTGCCACTGGGGAAGGTATATCTTTCGGCGGGCATAAAGGGAGGCATCAGCAGGATAGGGGTAGATAACAAATGGATAAGCTCATCTCCCAATGACCCTTACATACCACTGGATAGGACATCATCAACCACACCAGTAGTAGGTGCCGGTATAGCTCTATGGAGTAGCCGTTACTACATAGGCCTATCATCTATCCACAGTATAGAATTCTCTCATTCTATAACAGATGTACTATCATTAGAACAGAAGAACCACATTTTTCTTATGGGAGGATACAGTTGGGAGATTGGACGAGATGTAAAACTATGCCCATCGGGATTGCTGGGTAGTGATATGAGCAGTTTTTCCTATGCTGCCAATCTTTCCACCGTTATCAAGAACCACTTGATAGCAGGTCTTTCCTATGGCAATGAACATTCGTTTGGGATAAATATGGGATACATATGGAAAGATTTACAACTAAACTACTGCTACCAGAGCAGGATATATGGGATAGCTTCTTCCACAGGAGGCACACACGAGATTCTTCTCATATACCGTCCATCACACAGGAAACGTAAGAACGATACGCTACCCACAACTCACACCGTTCATAACGTACGATTCCTGTAACGCACACTTAAAAAATCACATCACAGATGAAACTCACTATAATCACATTATGCTTTTCCTCACTTGTAATGTGTTCTTGTTTTACGGCACATAGCCCAGACAAGGGAGAACTTACTGGAGTGCGTTCTCGTGGCAAGGGCTGGCAGCAAGACAGACCACTGGGTATGGTAAAAATTGACGCTGGTTCATACATTATGGGCAATGCTTCATATGACCCTTCATCGGCTCTGGACGGGCAACTTAAAACCGTGACAGTTGCTTCGTTCTATATGGACCAGGCCGAAATCACCAATAACCAATACCGCGAATTTGTCTATTGGGTACGTGATTCCATCTTCCGTGCACGTCTGGCACAAAAAGCCGCCGAACTAGGAGCCGATAGTGACGAAGGTATAGGCTACTACCGCTACATATCTCCCAGTGAAGACGAAAGTCCTTATCACGAATATATGATGCGTACATACGGCTCTCTTAACCCCAATGCCCCCAATAAAGGACGAAGACTAGACTGGAGCCGACCTCTTAACTGGGGACGTGAACAGCAGGATATCTATTGCGTAGAGGTGAGGGACGGTATGCTACTACCCATAGAGTCCCGTCTTTCGGCAGAACTGGAAGACAGGATTGACACCCGCCAACTCATATACACCTATGTGTCCATAGACGAAAACCGTGCTGCACATTCTAGCAATGGCAGAATAGAAGACTTTATGCAGACACATAACATAGCCGTATATCCCGACACCACCGTATGGGTACGGGATTTCATATATTCCTATAATCTACCCTCTATGCAGACATATTTTGAATCTCCTGCATATGACGACTATCCTGTAGTGGGCATAACGTGGCAACAGGCTATGGCTTTCTGTCATTGGCGGACACAGAAAAAGAATGCCTACCAACGCTCACGAGGCGAGCCCCCCGTACCGCCCTTCCGCCTACCTACCGAGGCCGAATGGGAATATGCTGCCCGTGGTGGACTCAACCAATCTCCATACCCTTGGGGAGGGCCTTCCACGATGGATTCTCGCGGTTGTTTCCTAGCCAATTTCAAACCTATGAGAGGTAACTATATGGCAGACGGAGTATATATGACCTCTCCAGTACGTTCATTTACCCCCAATGCTTATGGACTATACTGTATGGCTGGTAACGTCGCCGAATGGACTTTATCATCATACGAACCGTCCAGCACATCATTTGTATCATCACTCAACCCTACTTACACCCTGGAAAACAACCATCACAAGGTCATAAAGGGAGGCTCTTGGAAAGATGTGGCTCTCTTTCTACAAATAGGTACTCGCGACTATGAACACAGGGATTCTGCCCGTAGTTACATAGGATTCCGTACCGTACAGGACTGTCCAGAAATAGGAGTAGGCAAAAACCGCAAACCTTAAAAACGACATACTATGAAAGAGAATACATCATTTCTAGCATCGAGAACTTGGAAGAAGTTTGTGAATGTGGCCTATAACCTAGGGGCTTCGGTAGTAATCATAGGCGCTATGTTCAAAATCTTGCACCTACCATACGGCGACCTTATAATAGGGATAGGTATGCTGTCTGAAGCCTTATTGTTTGCCATTACAGCCATAGACCCCATAGGCTATGATTATCACTGGGAGAAAGTCTTTCCTGCCCTTGTAAATGGGGAGAAAGGTGATACTCCTGTTACCACACCACATACCCGCGAGACACCCACCGATGTATCCCTATCCAGCAAACTGGACCAGATGATGTCCCGTGCAGGCATAGACGTACCTATGATGGAACGCTTGGCCGAGGGACTGAATCGACTGTCACAGGAGGCTCGTTCTATATCATCTCTATCTACGGTAAAAGATGCCAATGCCGCCTACTGCTCACAAATGTCATCGGCAACAGAAAACCTGAAACAACTCAACCGTATTTACAGTTCTCACATAGAGCAAATGTCACACCAGGAAGGACATATACGTACCATCAGCTCTACTATGCAACGCGTAGCCGAAAGCTCTACCCGTGTAAGTGGTAGCATAGAACGTCTTGCCCAAAACCTAGAAACATTGGGCAGCATATACGGCAATGTTCTCACCGCCATGAACCAGCCTCACAAGTAATGATGGTTCCACTTAAACTATTTTACACTTAACTCTTAACCTAAACTATTGATATGGCTCTTTCTGCAAATTCTCCCAGACAGAAGATGATAAATATGATGTATCTGGTGCTTATGGCTATGCTTGCACTCAATGTATCGATAGATGTCCTGGGAGCCTTTTGGAGTTTTGAACGTACTATGTCTTCCACCACATCACAGATAGAGAATAAAAACCGGTCTTTATATGCCGACATCTCTACCAAAGCCCGTAACAATCCTGTAAAATACGGTAGCATACTAGAGAATGCTACCGCTCTATGTGATGCTGCCGATAGTTTTTTTAACACCCTACAAGGCTATAAAGTAGAAATGTTGCGTATGGCTCGCGTCATACCAGAAGGTAGCGATGTCATTCCCTCACAGATAGACGACATAGATGAACTATCATCTACCGCCATAGCAGGAGAGTTCTTTTTCCCAGGCGGTGATTTAAGCAAAGGTAAGGGAGCAGAATTTACACGTATGATGGATTCATACCGTCGTCTTATATCATCTATGACCAGTGATGAACATCTGCTATCGATGATAAACGTAGATTTTTCGACCTCACCAGTAAAACGAGACGATGTAACGATAGAGTGGATTAAGGAACGTTTTTCGGCTTATCCATTGGCGGCGGCATTGGCATTCATATCACAATACCAATCCCGCATACGCTCCACACAGGAAGAACTCCTCACACAGATGCTTTCCTCCTCCACACAAGACGCACTACTGGTACCCAATACTCTCACAGCTATGGTCATTCCACAGGCAACCACCATAATGGCCGGCAGTCCATTCAAGGCCCAAGTAATACTGGCAGCATATGACAACACCCAGTCTCCAGAAGTCTTCCTAAATGATGGACAGAAGATGCCAGTCGAGGACGGGCGAGGGATTATCTCTATCCCTACCTCATCAACAGGAGAAAAAAATTGGAGTGGATACATACGCATACGCACAGATGACGGCGAGACAAAAGATTTCCCATTTGAGGGGAAGTATGACGTTACTGCTCCTATGGCGGTTATCTCTCCCACCCGTATGAACGTGCTGTATAGGGGCATAGACAATCCTGTGAGTATATCTATCCCAGGTGTATCGGCTGGGGCGGTATCGCTATCGGGGCCGGGGGTACGCTCATTGGGTGCTGGGAAATACATCATAGACCCTTCATCTGTACAAGGTCGCACTGCACGTTATACCCCGTCTGCACGTATGGCCGATGGAACGATGCAGACATTTCCCTCACAGGAATTCCGCATAAAGAACGTCCCTGCTCCCGTGGGACAGATACGTGGACAGAACAACCTGCGTATAAACAAAAACACATTGGTGCAGAATCGTGTAGAGGTAAGTTATCCCGATTTTGAATTTGATATACCGCTCACCGTTACAGGCTTTACTGTCAAAATCCCTGGACGACCATCATATCAAGTATCGGGCGATAGATTTTCCCCACAGGCTGCCAGTGCCATAACAAATGCTCCTGCCGGTAGTGAGGTGGTCATACGAGACATCAAGTATTCGTTTGATAAGCCCAGTAAAATCCCACAGAAAGAACCCTCTCCCATAGTGATAACCCTTATGTGATAGATGGCTATGAAAGAATTATTTTTCACCACTTGGTGTATAGCTCTATGCCTATCACCACACATACATGCCCAGTCCCGTAGCGTTTCTATTCTCAACGCTACAACACCCACAGAATATCACGAGTCTTACAGTTCCTCTATCACCGACACGAGTAATGTCCCCGTCAAATACCCTTACACAGAACCTCGTGATGTGATGTGGAGCGTCATAGTCTATGAAACGATAGACCTGGACCAAAAGGTAAACCTACCACTTTACTTCCCCAGTGATGAAAAGATGGCACCTGTGCGTAAGAGTATGTTTGCCGTGCTTAAAGATGCTATAATGGAAGGACGTATAACACAGGTCTATGATGACGAGTATTTTAAAAATCCTCTCTCTACAAACGAAGTATCGTCCAGACTAGAAATGAAGGGCATAGATCAGTATGCTATGGATAGATTGGCAGATGGAGAAACCCTTACCGCTGCCGATACCATAACATACAGCGTTACCCCAGATATGGTTACACAGTACCGCATAAAAGGCATGTGGTATTTTGATAAACGGCATAGTGAATTGCGTTATAGACTGCTGGGAATAGCTCCTTACAGCCGCGACGCAAGCGGAGTAAAAGCAGGCGATGATGATATGGTGGCACTGTTCTGGATATGGTATCCCGATGCTCGCAAGGAACTGGACAGTTATCCTGCCTTTAACCCCTCCAATGCTGCACAGAATATATCCTATGACGATATTCTCACTGCCCGTAGGTTTTCCTCTATCATTTATAAAGAAGAAAATATGTATGCCGACCGTGCCATAGAGGACTACCTACGTGCCAATGCCCTGTTTCAATTACGCGAAGGGGAGCGTATAAAAGAGATGATACGTGCCTTTGAGATGAATATGTGGGTGTATTAAATAATATCGGGGAGCCGATTTCGACTCCCCGATTATCATATATTATATCAAAAAATGAAAAAGAATTACTTTTTCTCTGGCAAGCATATGATACGTATCCACTCTTCTGGATCTAGATATTTCTGTCCAGCAGCTTTAACATCGCCTGCATTAAGACCATCTATATAGTCTTTGGTTTTAAGGGCTTCATCGGGGGAAAGACCTTGGTTCACTGCACCAGATAGTATAGACAACCAATATCTGTTGGTTTTGGTTTGTTCTATCCATTGTAGTGAGTTCTGTTCTTTTTTGGCAGCTACTTCTTCATCGGTAGGGCCGTTTGCATACAGTTCTTTAAGGTCGCTTATAGCACGCTCATATAGTTCTGTGTATTTTTCTACGTTTGAAGAGAAAGCTATAATGAATTCTGCTTCATCTTTTGGCTGCCAGTATGCAGTACCACGAGCTCCTACCGAATATGTACCTCCCATCTCTTCACGCAATGATTTAAGAAGACGTGTAGAAAGTATAGACGAGAAGATACTGAAATCAAACGCAGTCTTGCGGTCATATTTAACATCGGTCTTGTTAAATACAAATCTCACATTGGCTTTGGCATCTACACCCTTGTTAAATACTTTTTCTGTTTTACCAGCAGGGTATGTAGATGTTATGTCCTTATAGTTTTCCTTGACTCCTTTGGCAGGAAGCGAAGCTATATATGTCTCTATATATGGACGTATCTCATCAAGTGTAAAGCTACCCACAAAGTAGAAATTAAAGTCATCTGCTCCTGCAAAACGTTCGCGGTAGATTTCTTCTACACGTTTCAAGTCTATACCGTCATAGTCTGCAGCAAGAGGAGTGTTAAGTGCACGAGGGTTGCCATTTGCAAGGAATTCGGTAGTCTTATATGAGAAATAAGCCTCTGGGTCTTCCATAAGCAGTGCCGCACGAGCCTTACCATTTTTCACAAACAGGTCAAATGCCTCCTGTGAGAAATATGGAGCAGTGAAATACAGATACATAAGTTCAAATGCTGTCTTAGCATCTTTTTTCACATACTGTCCATTTAATGTTTCTGTGTAGGCACCGATAGAAGGAGATATACGTACATTTTTACCTGTAAGGAATTTGGATAGGTCGGTAGCCGAGATACCGTTTATACCACTTTGTGATAGTATCTGTGTAGCAAAACGTATATTGCGGTCATCGGCAGCTTCATACAGGCTACGTCCACCTTTACTAGATGCAGACATAATGATTTCATCGGCCTTAAATGTAGTAGGTTTAAGATATACGGTAGCTCCATTGGAAAGAGTCCATTCTACTACACCAGATTTATCATATGTTTTTTCAGCCACTACCTTGCCTGCCACAGGAGTTTTATCCATAAGCTGTTTTACAGTCATTTTCTCCTGGTAAGGTTTGATAGATTTATCTGCATCTACCGCTGCAAATATGTCAAGCAATTCTTTCTCACTAGGATAAGGCAGACCTTCTGGTCCCATAACCATCACCACGCGATTGTCCAGTGTGATGAGTTTATCTCCATAAGAGTTTACTTTTTCCAGTGTGATACCTGGCAAAGCAGCCTTGATAAGTGCATATTCATATTCTATACCTGGGATAGACTCTCCTATTAGGAAATTGCGTTGTAGTTCACCTACGTGCTGTGAAGAGAGCATCTTTTCGCGGTTTGAATAGCTCTGCTCAAAACGGCTCAATACAGCAGCTTTGGCACGGTCCAGTTCTCCCTGTGTAAAACCATATAGTTTGGCACGCTGAGCCTCTGTCTGAAGACACTTAAATGCCGCCTGTGCCCCACCAGGAGCACATATAGCAACAGTGCTGAATGCTTTGGTACAACGCAACAGTGTGCTGTAATCTGCACCTGCATACATAAATGGAGCACCTGGTTTACGTACTATTTCCTGTAGACGTGCACTCAACATCTCTCCATATAGTCCTGCCTCTATGCCTTCTATGTAATCTCCCTGTGTCTTGTCTACTTCTTCACCTACACGGAATATTACCTGCAACTGTGTAGTAGGCATTTCGCGGTCTGTAACAACGATAGCCTTTGAGCCTTTGAAAGAAGGGATAACTTCTTCCTTGCGTTCAGGAGCCTTGCGTGGGTTCTTTTCCTTACCAAACAGAGCCTTGATTTTGGCTTCGACCTCGTCTGGATTCATATCACCCACTACTATCACAGCTACGTTATCTGGACGGTACCAGTTGTCATAGAAACTGCGAATGGTTTCATATGGGAAATTCTTTATGACCTCCTCTTTACCTATAGGCATACGCTCTGGGTATTTACTTCCACCCAATAGCACTGGGAAATATTTTTCAGACAGGCGTTCGCTGGCACCACGACCCAGACGCAATTCTTCCAGTATCACACCGCGTTCGCCGTCTATATCCTCATCTGTCATATTGAGATAGAAAGCCCAGTTTACCAACACCGAAAGTCCTAGATCCAGATGTTCTTTTGGAACAGGCAACATATACACCGTCTCGTCAAACGAAGTATAAGCGTTAAGGTCTGCACCAAAACGTACACCTATCTCTTCCAGACGGTCTATGATGGCATTGCCTGGGAAATCACGTGTACCATTAAATGCCATATGTTCTGTAAAGTGAGCAAGACCTCTCTGGTCATCGTTCTCAAGTACAGAACCCGCATTGACTACCAGTCGCAACTCTACCTTGTTTTCTGGTAGAGAATTCTTGCGAATGTAGTAAGTAAGCCCGTTTTTAAGTTTACCTACCTTGATTTGATCGCTCACAGGTAGTGGAGCTGTGGGATTGTAGCTGAAATCCTCTTGAGCATAACACATCATTGTGCCAAAGAGCATAGATACAGCTACGAGTAATGTTCTTCTTAACTTTGTCATAACTTCTATCGTATTAGAGTTCTATTTATTATTTCTTTTTTAACCCATCAAATATACATCATATAGACATACATAAGACTAATTTTTTCTATCTTCTTCTATTTTATGAGCTTTTTCTTTATTATATGAGAACGTACCCTTAAATCCATACGCCCTGTAACATATCCATATGAACACCGCCGCACAGCCCATTAGCACCAGTGTATCCATATGGGTTATACTTGGTGTGGTATCGCGGAATATGGCTGCCGTCTGGAAGACCATTCCTTCTGATGTCACCAGCAGGGAAGCTAGCAGATTATTGGCAAAATGCATACCCAGTGCCAGTTCTATACCATCGTCCTTGATAGCTACATAACCCAGCACCAGTCCCATTATGACATATTGAGGCATAACCACCCAAAAACCATATGTGCCTATTTCTGGATTGGCGGCGTGCATCAATCCAAAGAGTAACGAAGTGATGATAAGGGCTCCTATACCGCTACGGGTCATTATGGTCGTCCCCTGCATAAGATATCCGCGGAAGAGGACCTCCTCCATAGCCGTCTGAAAAGGGAACAACAGCAGACCTACCACCAGCAATGGGAAAAATCTGGACGCATCAAAATTAAGCACCACATCGCTATCACCGCTCACTTGTGCCACCGTTACTGCCAGTGTAAGAACTCCCCACACTGCCGCACCAAATACCACTCGCTTCCAGTCAAAACGATTACGACCAGTAGTGATATCTGTGGGGCGTTTTTTCTGCCAAAGTCGTGCAAAAAGGAACAAGGCTCCCAGCCCTACGGCAAACGACAGCAACATAAGAGCCAATCCCACACTGTCCTGCGGGGTAGAGATAATAGTCTCGTCTACCTGTTTTCCTTCCAGCATTCCAGAAGCAAAGACCTGGTACACAGCATATGGGACACTTCCCACCTGTGTCATTATAAACACCATCACCAGTACCGCCACATACAGATACCAACGATTACGACCTATGAAAGATTTTGATAAAAACATCTGTTTAATATATTGTTTAAAGTTAATTCTGTGCCCCCCCCCTTTCTACATCTCGGGTTTCTTCTTCGGTATCATCTCCTTCTACATATTCCAGGATATCTCCCACTTGACAATCAAGCTCCCTACATATAGCACACAATGTAGAAAAACGCACTGCACGTGCCTTCCCCGTTTTAAGAATAGAGAGATTGGCAGGAGTGATATCTATCCTTTCGGCCAGTTCGCCCAGCGTTATCTTACGACGAGCCATCATTATATCTATATTTACTCTTATAGGCATATCTTGTTTTTTACAGCGTTAAATAGTGAGTTTCTGTTCCTCACTCATATCATATCCTATACCCAGCACCTCGGCAAAAAAGAGCACAAGCAGCCCCACCACAATACTTACCATAGATTTTACAGGGCTACCCGTCATATATGTAGACGCCAGGTCGGCATCACATATCTCCACCAAAGACAGCACATACTGCCCTTGTAACCATACCGCTACGTCAAATCCTATTACACACACTATCATTAGTAACCCTGTCCAGCGAGCATAACGCACCACACGTCGAGAGAACACCGTACCTCGTTTCATACTGCGTTTAATGTCAGACAAGGTCTTAAACAGAAAGACCAGCACCATAACATAGATAACCATCTCTATTATAAGTAGCAGTACAGATGCTTTCTGCATCCAAGCCTTGGGGTGGGAGATGTTTTTATCGTGTTCTACTCTCACCCCATATGTAGCCACACGGGCCATAACAGTTATACTGCTATCTGGCGTATGTGTTACTATGTGTTTATAAGCATCGGCTCCATCGGTAGAGTAGTATTCCTTTACATCTAACGGCGAAGCATACATAGTACGGCCCTGTTTATGAAGTTCTAGATATTCATCTGAAAGACTCATTCCCTGTGAAAATCCAGTAATAAAGTCCCCTAATTGCCAGGTAAGCATCACTGCCACCACCACTATGATAGACCAATAAAGTATCTTTACCCTGCGTGCTATGCTTTTTTTCATCGTTTTATAATAATGACATTTGTTTCACGGGGCAAATGTATATACATTTTCTCGAAAAACAAATAATTTTTATCGTTTTACGATAAATTTTTATTGTAAAAAGGGAAATACAGCATTTTATCTACCTATGCCTACCATACTAGCCACAGTTCTCAACTCTTTTTTGGATACCTGTATCTTTTCAAAACAGCCTCTGTCGGCCACCGTTACATATCCATATATATAATCATCGTCCTCTATAAGAGTGATATTGGTACAGTTTTTACCTCTCAATGTTATCTCCTTGACCATTTTTCCCGATGGAGATATTATAGCCACCGTACCCTTGCCATGACGTGTTACCCACAATCGACCCGCACTATCACATCTCATACCGTCCATACCATAGTCTGGAAAAGCAAAGAACATCTTTTTGGCACCCAATGTACCGTCCTTGTGTATCATATATTTCCATATACGACGTTGTACAGACTCATTTACATAAAGACAACGTCCCGAAGGTGCCACCTCTATACCATTTGTAGTACCCATATTATCTTCCAGTAGTGTTATCTCTCCCTTTTTAACAAGCCACAGACGCCCTGTACTCTTACTCCACGCAGGGTCTGATGCATAGATATATCCCGCAGGGTGTATTGCCAGGTCATTTGGCTGGGACATATCACTACGACTAGCATACACTTCCAATTCTTTTTTACCCTGACGTTTTACCCATACCTTGTGTCCCGTATAGTCTGCTATGTACATATTACCAGCCTTGTCCCACACTATACCATTTCCTATACTACCTGCAGGTAGGGTAAGATATAGCGAAGCCTTGCCATCACGCATAATAGCCACATTTCCTTTATGAGGGATAGCTAGACCCACGGCATATATATTTCCATCTGCATCGTGAGATGCAGCTTCCATAGCAGGACTGAAAGTACCCTCGGGGAGAATATCTATACTCTGTGCCATAAGAGTAGATACTCCCATTATCATCATCATTACAAATAGTTGTTTTTTCATATCTTATATGTCTTTATTTTATTTCACAAAGTTTTTTATCTCCATCATCAATTCGTCTGAAAGTGGAACAGATGGATTCATATATACGGTAAATAACTGCACCTGCATATTATCGCTATCGGTCATTTTAAGTGTATGGCTCATACCCTCTACTCTCACCGCACGAGCATCTGGCTTTGCACCTCTTAATGCGTCATAGTCTGCCTCTTTTACTTGCAGGTCTTTACTACCGCTTATGATAAGGATAGGGCAGGTGAGTTTTTTTATTTCATCAACTGGGTCATACCTCATCTGTGATATAAGAAATGGCTGTACCGATGGACGGAATAACGAATAGAGTTGAGGCATAACATTTTTTACCTTATGACCTGCCGATAGACTATCTATGATAGGTGTAGTATATGGAGTAAGCATACCCCCTGCCTGTGCGGCAAGTTGTTCTTTGAGGATAACACCCATAGGGCGTCCGGCTCCGCATAGTGATACTACGCCAGATATTTCTTTATTATCCCTAGCCGCTAGAATAGAAAGCAACGAACCTTCTGAATGACCTACGACATACACCGATGAATACTTGCCCATAGAGTAAAAATGATGCACTATATCTTTTACATCACCTGCATATAGTTCCACGGTGAGGTCTTCTTCTTTCATACCTTCATATGCACTGGCGGCTATGGCTCGTTTATCATAACGATATGAGGATATACCTCTTTCGGCTAGGGATTCACATAGCATTTTATACGCATCACTTTTAAGACCTCCCCCATTACCATCGCGGTCGGTAGCACCACTACCTGCCACTATCACCACTAGCGGGGTGGGCATAGCGTCTTGGCCTGTAGCATCTATAACCGTTCCTTTCAACGTTATACCATCTCTCGTTGTTATATCAATAGGGCTCTCCTGCAGGACATTCTGCCCCACAAGGTTTACCCACATACCACACAATAGTAGTAACGCTATATATTTTTTCATAATCATTGCATTTATATCTATGTATCACATCACAAATATAGCGAAATATCTTTTACCCATTCTACCATATAGATATTTATCATTATTTTTGCACAATATATGACCATTAAAAGACATATTTGATGAAAAGATTTACATACATTCTCGTCTTATTATCCATTATATTCACCTCTTGTAACAAGGACGGTGGCCAAGAATCTATAGCCAAACGCACTACGCTCATATATATGGCAGGAGATAACGACCTCAGCTCATTTGCCGATGATAATACCCAATCCATAATAGACGCCTGCAAAACCCTTAATCATCTTACCGATATAAATCTACTCATCTATAAAGATACACAGGGTAAAGAACCACAACTGCTCTACATAGACAATAACGGTTCACGCATCATAAAAGAATACCCAGGAGAGATATCTTCCAGCCAGCGAGGACTATCACTAGCCATACAGGATATGATAAAATCCTTCACAGCCGATACTTACTCTCTAGTGCTATGGTCACACGGTACGGCTTGGCTACCAGCAAACTTTACATTGGTTCACACGTCTTCTATGGCTACACTTTACACAGTGGGTGGTGTAGCATACCCTCCTACCAAGACATTTGGACATCAGGTTGTAAATAACACCACATATGAAATAGAACTGGACGAACTCAAAAGAACAATCCCTACGGGTGTTTTTGACTACATAGTATTTGATGCTTGCTATATGGGTGCTGTGGAAGTAGCATATGCGTTGAGAGATAAAGCACAGTACATAGTCGCCTCTCCCTGTGAGATAATAGCAGATGGGTTCCCTTATAAAGACATAGTAGGCGAACTTACATCTTACTCTACTCCTATCGAGGGTATATGCACATCTATAGCCCGCAAATACTTTAATTACTACAGCTCACATACAGACCCATCATACAGATATGCCACCGTTTCGGTTATACGTACCAGTGCTCTAGAGGGTCTATCTAGTGCCGTTAGCGGAATAGTTAAATCCCACACGGCAGAAATCAACACACTCAAAGAGAATTCTGCCCAGATATTGGATAATTATTCGCGACATTTTGCTTATGACCTAGATTCATATATGGGGCTTATCTCTTCACAAAGCCAATACCACACCTTCACCACAGCTCTTAATGATGCTGTTGTTTACAAAGCATCTACAGCATATATGTTTAACCAACGTATAAACACGTTCTGTGGGTTGTCATCATATATTCCTCTATCGTCTTTTTCTAGCCTTAACACATATTATTCCCTTACAGAATGGTATCGTGATACATATCTGTAAACTTGTATGATAGGGAACTAAATCATAAATTTGCCACGTAATAATACATACCACACACGATATAAAATGGAAAACACAGAAAAACTACAAGTCTTGATAATAGGCTCTGGGCCTGCGGGATACACTGCCGGCATATATGCTTCGAGAGCAGACCTTTCACCCGTTCTATACACAGGATTGCAGGCAGGAGGACAGCTCACACAGACCACCGAAGTAGAGAATTTCCCTGGTTTCCCTACGGGAATAGATGGTAATATGCTTATGAGCCAGATGGAAGAACAGTGCCGTCGTCTGGGCACAGACATTCGTTTTGGTGTTGTAACCAAAATAACCTTGGGACAGGAGAAAGGAGCGTGGCACGAGGTAGAGATAGATGGAGAGAAGACCATTATGGCTCGCACTATCATTATGGCTACGGGTGCATCGGCACGATGGCTGGGAATCCCTACCGAGGAGAAATACAAAGGCTATGGAGTATCGGCTTGTGCTACCTGTGATGGATTTTTCTACCGCGGCAAGACTGTATGTGTGGTAGGAGCTGGAGATTCGGCACTGGAAGAAGCCACATACCTGGCAAAACTATGCAGCAAGGTATATCTCATAGTACGCCGCGACCAGATGCGTGCGTCCAAAGCTATGCAATCCCGCGTGCTATCTACTGCCAATATAGAAATCATATGGAACAGCCAGATAACCGAAATATATGGCAATGACGGCGTGGAAGGCGTTAAAGTTCACAACAAAGTAGATAATACAGACACCGACATAGCACTAGACGGTGTATTTGTAGCGATAGGCCATCACCCAAACACAGAACTAGTGGCAGGGCAGGTAGAACTTAACGGCGAAGGCTATATACTCACTCACGATAATACGACACATACCAACGTCCCAGGAGTATTTGCTGCGGGAGACGTAGCCGACCCTCGCTACCGTCAAGCGATAGCTGCCGCAGCAGGTGGTTGTCGTGCAGCAATGGACGCCGAGAGATACCTTATGGAATTATAATCTATACGTCATACTCAAAAAAATCGGCAGCCAGAGGCTGCCGATTTTTTTACAGGCTGTAATTTACTCCCTGTCTTTTATTTCACAATACCGCTGGTTCCTTGTATTACCGTTATAGAACCACTCACACTAGCACAGTGGATATTGGCGTGACCGTCATCTGTTCTTATGGACAGACTCTTATATGCAGTGATACTACCCACGCGTATAGCACCCGAGACCGAAGTCATATTATATGTATAGCTTTTCTCTACATTTTTTGGAAGCGACAGACGTATGTCTCCACTGGTGGTTTTAACAGACATATCTTTAAGCAATTTACTAATTGCAAACGCCTTCACATCACCACTTATAGAACGCACTATCAACAGCCCAGTATCGATACCATCTATGTATATGGAGCCGCTGGTAGTAGTAGCATTAAGTTTATCACATTGGGTTCCTTTTACCACAACACCTCCACTTATAGATGTCGCCTGCATCAGGACATTTCCTTCCACCTTTTCCATAGTAATGCTGCCACTGGTAGATTGCAATGTCAAGGCCTTGTTTACTTTTGCATTTGAAACGGCTATCGCCCCACTTACAGATGTACACTTGATATAAGAAGCATCTACTCCAAATACCGATATACTGCCACTGGTATTGGCTATATTTATGGCGTGTATCATAGTACGTGGAACCTTTATCGTTATGACATTACCCTTTGACGAGGGCGAACCTTGAAATGACGTAGCTCCACCCTTCTGCCATATTGTAAGGCGAGAACCCTCGCGTGCTATCCCTATTCCATAGTCAGATTTATTTACTTTGAGATAGCCTATATACGCCTCCACGCTTACACAGTCCTCATCGGTAGGCACCACCTTCACCGCCAATACTTTTTGGTCGCACGTTATCTCGTCTATGCCTTTTTCTATGGCCTTGGCTATCACTTTCTCCCTTATCTCACACCAACCTTTTTTACCAGACGTGGAGGAAGCCTTTGATAGAAATCCATCTATCACATCATCTAGGTTACGGCCGTTGATAACGATGTTTGACACGGTTTTATCATCTGGTGACACACGAGAAGAGACTTCATCTGTGATATCGCGTCCGTTTACTTTTATTTTATCTTGATTATAAACTATCACATCTACCTTGCCGTCTATCTTATGGTCGTTTATCCATACGTTGTTATTGTTTTTTATTTTAATCTTCCAGCCATACTGTTCTATATATCCATCACAGCCTATTGTTATATTGTTAACCCTTACCTGTCCCATAAGAGTCATTGGCAGCATCAATGCCATAACCACAATTGCAAATACTCTTTTCATAACTTTATATTTTTTATTATTTGTCTATCATTATCACACGCTCACAGCGTATATGTGGATTTTCCACTTTACAGTTCTCTAGCAGTACACTCCCCCGCATAGCATATATTTCCAGCGTATCAAACTCTACTTCCTCTGCTCTCACGTCGCTTCGTTTACTACTCACACGCACATATGTTACTCCCGGTGGTATCTTGACGGTCATCTCGCCTTTTGATTCTTTTACACCACGTGTCATAGAACGGCTGTTTCTTATCTCCATACGTGTCGAGTCTCTCTCTATCTCATAGAGGCCTTCATTTTTTATGAGTTTTTCAAATCCTGCCATACCGCTCATAGTTATGTTTTCGGCATATACCTCTACGCTCAGCGTGTCACTCCACGAAGGCTCTATCTTTACATCAAATATATCCTCTCTTATGTCTATATGTGTAACACCCACCTCATCTATGTCATAGGCTAGGAAATTGTGCCGAGTAAACGTCGAATTACACGAGGCGAGTAGCAGCATCACTACCATACATACTGCACTATGCAAATTTATATCTTTCATTTTTATAACATTATTCTTTTTTATCTCTATCTAGTGGTGCAGCCACCACGGGCGGTTTTAATTGGGGCCGGAGCCTCTCCGGTGCAGCCACCACGGGCGGTTCTACTACATTAGACGGTGGGGAAGCCCCACTGCCCGGAGAGGCTCCGGCGCCAGTTTTAAAACTCCTTGTGGATTCTACTACATTAGACGTAATTTTAAAACCAAAGGTTACAGAAAAAGTGAAGTTTTTTCATATTTTTTAAGTCCATATAAATACGTACCTTTGCAACCTGTTACAAATAGGTAAAAATAAAGACATTATAACATATGCTCACAGTATCCAATCTTTCACTTCAATTCGGCAAAAGAGTACTCTTTGACGAAGTAAACCTTAAATTCACACAAGGTAACTGCTATGGCGTGATAGGTGCCAATGGTGCAGGTAAATCTACTTTCCTTAAAATTCTTTCGGGAGAAATCGTTCCCACATCGGGTAACGTATCATTGGAGGCCGAAAAACGTATGTCTGTCCTCACACAGGACCACTATGCGTTTGACGCATACACGGTTCTAGACACCGTTATTATGGGTAACAAACGCCTAGCCGAAATAAAAGCAGAAATGGACACCATCTATGCCAAACCAGACTTTAACGACGAGGACGGTATACGCGTAGGCGAGCTGGGAGATATGTATGAAAAGATGGGCGGTTGGACAGCCGAAAGCGACGCTGCTACACTGCTATCATCACTGGGCATAAGCGAGGACAAACATTACAGTATGATGGCCGATATCGAGGCCAAGGACAAGGTACGTGTATTGCTGGCACAGGCACTCTTTGGTAATCCAGACGTACTTATCCTGGACGAGCCTACCAACGGCCTGGACATCTATACCGTAGGCTGGCTTGAAGACTTCCTGGCCAACTATGACAATACGGTCATCGTTGTGAGCCACGACCGTCACTTCCTGGACGCTGTATCTACACATATAGTAGATATAGACTTCCGTAAGATTAAGGTATTTTCTGGCAACTATACTTTCTGGTATGAAAGCAGTCAGTTGGCAGCTCGTCAGCGTGCCCAGCAGAACAAGAAAATAGAGGAAAAACGCCGCGAATTGCAAGCCTTCATAGAACGTTTTGCTGCCAACGTAGCCAAGAGTCGTCAGGCAACATCACGTCGTAAGATGCTTGAAAAACTTAACATAGACGAGATAGAACCTTCGTCACGTCGTTACCCTGGTATCATATTTGATACAGACCGCGAGATAGGCGACCAGTTGCTCACGATAGAAGGCCTATCCAAGACAATAGAAGGAGAGGTAATGTTCCAGGACCTAGACATTACTCTTAAAAAAGGCGACAAGGTAGCATTCCTATCACGCGACACACGTGCTACGAGCGCTCTATATGACATATTGGCTGGAGAAATCCCTGCCGATAGTGGCAAATACACCTGGGGTGTTACTACCTCACAGTCATATCTGCCAGCCGACAACACCAAATATTTTGAAGAAGGGCTATCACTGGTAGAATGGCTACGTCAGTACTCTCGCACCGAGGAAGAAAAAGACGAGGTGTTCTTGCGTGGATTCCTGGGACGTATGCTATTCAGCGGCGAAGAAGCTCTTAAAAAGGTAAACGTACTATCGGGTGGTGAAAAAGTACGCTGTATGCTATCACGTATGATGATGATGCGTGCCAATGTGATAATGGTAGATGAACCTACCAACCACCTAGATATGGAATCTATACAGGCGTTCAATAACGCCCTTACCAATTTCAAAGGCACGGTTCTTATGACATCTCACGACCATCAGTTTGTGCAGACAGTCGCCAACCGTATCATAGAAATAGGACCTAAAGGTATCATAGACCGTTATATGGCATATGACGAATATCTAGAAGACGCCAAAGTAAAAGAGCTTCGCTCACAGATATACTAGCTCTTCTTTATCTTCATAAAAAACGCCGCCCACAAGGCGGCGTTTTTTATGAAGATTATATTTTACTAAGCCTGCTGTCCTCCTGTAAGCAAACGATATCCTTTACCGCGTACATTGGCCAACTGTACATTCACGTCACCGCCCAGATATTTACGTATCTTTGTGATAAACACGTCCATAGAGCGTGCGTTGAAGAAATCGTCATAACCCCATAGTTTTTTAAGGATAAATGAGCGTTCTACCAGTTCTCCCATATTTTCACAGAATATAAGGAGTAGTTCGGCTTCACGGGTGGTGAGTTTACGAGACTCATCTCCTATTACCAACGTACGTTTGCGAAAATCAAAAACATAGTTTCCGATTTTGAATTCTGTTTGCATGTTCATAATGTTTCCTTTTTATTTGTTGTTATTAATTTTTCTAACCCTTGGAAGGATTGCGACATTTAAGTTAATCAGATATTTGGATATATCTAAAACTTTTAACTCAAATAACTTAAATTCTTGACTTTACCTCCACTTGTTTGGAGCAAAGTTAATAATAATTAAAACAAAAAACATATTTTCACTTAAAAAAAGTTTTTATATGACTCAAAAAAAGTATAAAATTTTATTCATAGTCATCTCTTCACCTGTGTATATGTTTATATTTTCTTAAATAATTTATCCATCGTGAAAATACCGATATTTTATAGTAAATTTGCGTGCTTATAATCAGAATTTTAACATATAGGTATGAACACAAAATTCAAACACTTAAATACCATAATAGGTTGGGTGATGTTTGCTGTCGCTTCGACTGTTTACATCTCCACTACCGAACCTACCGTACCACTATGGGACTGCCCTGAATACACTGCTACAGCTGTGAAACTGGAAGTGGGACACCCTGCCGGAGCTCCGCTGTATCAAATGATGGGTGCAGTGATAAGTAATATGTTTGACGTGGAGGCAGAAAACGTGGCATTTATGATGAACGTTTTTGCCTGCCTGTCATCGGCTGTGGCCATTATGTTGCTGTTCTGGATTATAACGTTTTTTGCACGCAGGATACTGGGCAGAAATTGGGAGGAGCTATCCACCCCCGAAGCCATAGCTACAATAGGTAGCGGTATAGTGGGTAGTAGTGCCATACTGTTTTCAGATACATTCTGGTTTAATGCCACCGAGAGTGAAGTATATTCGCTAGCTACGCTGTTTACCGTACTGTTGTTGTACTTTGGTGTGAGATGGATAAACGGATTTGGCCGCCCTCGCAATAACAAATGGCTCATTCTTGTTGCTCTTATGACAGGACTTGCACCGGGAGTTCACTTTATGGGACTGCTGGGTATACCTGTGGTGGCTATGATGTATTATTATGAATGTGAGGACAAACAGGTCACTGTAAAACGTTTCTTGGCTGCCAATGCTGTGGCTTGTGCTGTGCTGGTGCTTACATTTGGTGCTATATTCCCATTCCTTATCTATTCATTTGGTGCGATGGACGTGTTCTTTGTAAACACGCTGGGCATGCCATTTCACTCGGGAACTATATTCTGGGCTGTATTTTTGGCTGTAGCCATAGCATTTGCTCTATGGATTACCGCCCGCAAAGGCTGGATAGCAGCCAATACCGTTATGCTTGCCATCATGATGATAGTCATAGGGTTTACGTCATACCTTATGATTCCTATACGCGCCAACGCCAATACCCCTATAAACGAAAACAACCCATCAACAGCCGAAGGGCTAAGCTACTATCTATCCCGTGAACAATACGGCAAACAAGCCCTGCTTTACGGGCCTTCATATAACGCCCTGCCAGACTATTCAGACCCATATATCATAGGTAAAGCCATCTATGAACCAAACTATGAAACAGGACGTTATGATGTTATAGACCACTCACTGTCTATACGCTACCAGAGCAAATATATGAATATCTTCCCTCGTATAGCCAACGATTTGTCTCAATATCGTGAGAACTACAAGACTCTTACAGGTCTTAAAGAGGGGGAAATACCTACTTTTGGCGATAACCTTAGATTCTTCCTTACATACCAATTGGGACATATGAATATGAGGTATTTCCTATGGAACTTTGCAGGAAGACAGAACGACTACCAAGGTCGTGGTGAACCTCACAAGGGCAACTGGATTACGGGCATACGTCCGCTAGACGAATTGCGTCTGGGACCACAGGAACCTACATCAGACCATCTGGGAGGTAATGCTGCACACAACGTTTACTATATGTTGCCTCTACTACTGGGACTGGCGGGAATGTTCTTCCATTTCTTACGTCATCAAAAGGACGCATATTGCGTACTGTTATTCTTCCTTATCACAGGTGTAGGCATAACAATTTATACAAACAACCCTCCTTATGAACCCCGCGAACGCGACTATGCACTGGTGGTATCGTTCTGGACATTTGGCATATGGATAGGTCTTGGCGTACTGGCTCTATACTCCTGGATAAGTGAGAGAGTAAAGGTTTCACGTCCTGTGATAGCAGCCCTTACATCTATCATAGCATTTGTAGCTGTGCCGACCCTTATGGCCGCACAGAACTGGGACGACCACGACCGCAGCACCCGCAGCACGGGACGCGCCACGGGACTCAACTACCTGTCTTGTGTGGGTAAGAACGGTATAATGGTAACATATGGAGATAATGACACATTCCCATTGTGGTATATGCAAGAGATGGAAGGCTACCGTACCGATGTACGCGTGGTAAACACTTCGCTGCTTATGTGTGACTGGTATATAAAACAGTTCCGCTCACAGTATTACGATAGCGACCCTCTACCACTTACCATTAAACAGCGCGCATATACCGGCCGCAAGAATGAGACTGTTTACCTCAACGAAAATTCTGGCATAGCAGACAAAGAACTGGACATAAAGACATTCATAAACCTCATAGCAGCCGAACACCCCGCACTTCTATACAAAGATATGTTTGGCGAATATGACTATATGATTCCTACCACACACATCTCTATACCTGTCAACAAAGAAAACGCTGTCAAGTATGGCATAGTTGATTCCCTGCAAGCTCCATATATGGAGGACAGCCTGCATATAACGGTAGGACGTCAGCGAGGCAAAAACATATCGATAGATAAAAAGACACTGGCATTCCTGGACTTTTTATCAAACTATGAATGGGACCGTCCTATACACTTTGCATTGGGAGCCTCATCAGACGCGCGTGAGAATATGTTCTGTCTTAACGAGTATGTTATACAGGAAGGTATGACATATAAACTGGTGCCATTCCGTCTTAACAACATGGAAGCCGATGATGCAGCTCGTAGCTATGAAATCATAAAGAACAATTGGGAGTATGGCGGCATAGAGCACCCCAGCACATATCTTACAGAATTTGACAAACGTTCGGCTACTCATATGCGTAGTGCTATGATACGCACTACACGCTCACTACTTATGGACGGGGATACCACTCGTGCCCGCGAGATAATAAACACATCGGTAGAAAAGATGCCTATAAACCGTTTTGAGGTGGATTACTATACGGTAAACACCATCAAGGCCGTTTATCAGAGTGGGCAGAATGAAAAAGCCGACAGCCTGGCACGATATGCATTTGACCAGATGGAGAAAGACCTACTGTTCTACATATCATTCCCCAGAGATAAAAAGATGGGAGTATTTGAAGATGCGTATAATTGTTTGAGTCTGTATAATCATCTATATGGCACAGTAGAGAATTTCTCTCCTACGCTGGAAGAGGAAAAATCCCAATACTTGAATGCCATATATGAATCATTCCTGGTGATTTATCCATTCCTACGCACCGAAGAAAAATAACACACATCGACGATGCTTATCTATCCTTTCAAAGTTCCACATCTGGCTCGCCTTATTCTGGGTGGGTTTATATGGCGGATAGACCAGGCTGAAAAAAAGATATTCCTTACATTTGACGATGGACCAGTACCCGAGGCTACGCCTTGGGTGTTACGTCAATTGGAAAAATACGATGCTCGTGCTACTTTTTTCTGTGTGGGCGAGAACATACACAAACACCCCCGCACATACGAACAACTGTTACGGGCAGGACACACCCCCGCCAACCACACATATAATCACTTGAGTGGCACAGCTGTAAGTGCCGAAGAGTACATAGAAAATGTCTGGAAAGCCGAACGCCTAATAGGCACACGACTATTTCGCCCCCCATACGGCCGTATCACACCAGGAGAGTATCGCGCTCTTAAAAAAGACTTCCGTATAGTGCTTTCAGATGTGCTGATAGGCGATTTTGACCCCAGCAAGGACAGCACACTTCTCACCCGCAAGGCTTTTAATAACATAGATGATGGTTCCATAGTACTATTCCACGATAGTATAAAAACTATACCTCGCACTCACCACGTTCTTCCCGAGGTATTACGCAAGTTTTCAGAACAGGGATATACTTTCTGTGCATTGGACCCTTCGTCAGATGGCCTCTATAGGTAGATCATATTTACGAGAGAGCACTCGATAATCTCCACCGTCTATCACATCTTTTATTCCTTTGAGTAGCAGGATACGTGCCGCCTGCCGCGAACGAAATCCAGACTGACAACACAGCACTATGGGTTTACGCATCTCTTTAAGACGCTCTATATGTGAAAGGATTCTATCACTCGGGATATTGATAGAACCTGCTATATGCCCTGTGGCATATTGGTCTTGCCACCGTATGTCTATGATAGAACAAACGGTAGGATTTGGTACAAATGTAGTATTCATAAGTCTTTGTAGTTTTTAAGTTTTGTGATTGGAATAAAATTAGTAATTTTATGCCCTCGCTACAAGTTAATTACAAAAGATAACATATACATATAAAATATGAGCAAAAACACAGATACGGCACAGTCTATAAAACTAGTATGTTCAGACATAGACGGTACACTACTGGACAGCACTCGTGATGTTTCTGCCGCTACGGCTGCTGCTATCGAGGCCCTGGATAAAAAGGGAATACCATTTGTTATGATATCTGCGCGTATGCCTCGTGCTATGCGTCCTTTCCAATACAAGTCCCATATCAATCGTCCTATAGTATGTTTTAACGGTGCATACATAGAGAGTGAGATAAAAGAAGATGGTCTGGTACGTGTATTGCGTAACCGCCCTATAAATTACGAATGTTTTATAGATATGCTCCTGTTTTTGAGCAATTATGACATACACGTCTCTACTTTCCACAAAGACTCTTGGTACGCCAACCGTATGGACCGTTGGACAGAACGCGAGATAAACAACACCCGCTGCCAGCCCGAGATTATCCCAAACAACGGTATGATACATCGTTTCTCTTGTGATGGGCTATCGGCACACAAGGTATTGCTTATGGGCGAGGTGGAAATCATAGAAGAGGTTTACCACAAACTATCCAGTATGTATGGCGAACACGTTGACATATACCGCAGCAAAGACACATACCTGGAAATAAATGCCAAGGCCGTATCCAAAGACAAATCACTGGACCTGCTTGCCCGTTACTACAATATCAAGGTAAACGATATAATGGCATTTGGTGATAACTATAACGACATAGGTATGCTTACCCGTGCAGGTATGGGCGTGGCAGTAGGAAATGCCAAAGACGTCGTAAAAACCGCTGCCAATGCTACAACACTTCGCAACACAGAAGACGGTGTAGCTACATACATCAACGAATTTTTTAAGATATAAATCGACTTATAACTATTCCATTCTAAAAAAAGGCGAGCCCCGCGGGGCTCGCCTTTTTTGGAAGTACATTTCTTAATTATATGTCAAAATTCTATGATATGAGACTTGGTTTATGTACATTTGTAGATTAAATCATAGTATTTTTATTTGTATGAAAAACGCGTGTTATAGATATATATATACCATAATCTTTGTTCTTCTTACAACGGTGGGAATGATGGGGCAGAACGCATCGTTCTCCCGCATAGAATCCCTTATCTCACAGGGTGAATATTCGGCTGCACTGGACGAATTATCGTCTATATCTACTGCCGATATGCACAGTGTGGATTACTACCGCATAATGTGCCAAATGAGACTATCCCCTACAAAGGCTTGTGAGATGCTAGATGCTTTTCTGGTAAACTATCCCACATCTACACACCGCACACAGCTCATATCCTCTATGGCCGACGCTATGTGGGACCGTACAGAATACGGCACAGCTCTTAAATACTACTCTATGCTGGACCGTTTCACCTATGCCGACGAAATCCAACGCTCCCGCCATAACTACCGTCTGGCTTACTGCCAGTATGCTACCGGGAACTATGACGCTGCCCGCCGAGGTATGTATAATCTTATAGATGACGCCACATATGGCACCGATGCCACATATATCTATGCCCATATATGCTATGATGACGGTGATTTGGCTCTAGCTGCCGAATATTTTGAAAAGATAAAAGACTCTGCTCCCTATAACAACAAATCCAATGCCTATCTATGTGGCATATATCTCAACACCCGTAATTGGAAAAAATCCATAGAGGCTGGCGAAGCTTTCCTATCCTCCACGACCAATGACAGTACCGATGTTCATACGGTGAGAAAGAATCTAGCTACGGCATATTTTAACAACGGGGGATATGACAAATGTCTTTCTATCCTACAGGAAATGGTAAAGACCAGCCCTGCATCAGACGATGAGCAATATATGATAGGCTACTCACACTATCGTTGTGGGAACGATGATAGTGCTCTAGAAACATTAAAAGTACTGCGAGAGAAAAAATGTAATTACACCCAGCAGTCATTTTTTGTAACGGGGGACATACATCTTAAATCGGGCAGAAAGATGATGGCTCTGGACGCATTCCGTAGTGCTGCACAGATGAGTGACGACCCTAATACCACATACAATGCTTGGTATAACTATGCTATGCTCTCATACGAAGTAGGCACTCCATACACCAGCGTTTCACAGGTGATGAAAGAGTTCTTGGGAAAATACCCTACATCTACTCATAGTCCACAGGTATATGACTATATGGTGGATTCTTTCCTTTCAAGCCAGGAGTATGAAGAGGCTGTCAAGTGTATAGAAGGTATGGGACTTAGCAGTGATAATTCCAGACGAGCACTACAGGAAGCGTCTTTTTATCTCGCAGCACAGAAGATGGAAGAAAGACAGCTAGATGCCGCGGTTAAATACTACAACAAGTCTATCGCACAAGACATAGATCCACAACTCACAGCCCGTGCTTATTTCTGGGCGGGAGAGTGCTATATACGTATGGGAATGTATGACGATGCTCGTCGTATGTATGAGTCGTTTAACTCTCACCCTGCTAGTCGTAACACCCCCGAATGGACGTCGATAGACTACCAGATGGGATATCTCTATAGCGAGAGTCGTGATTATTCGCTGGCATTACAGCATTTTAACTCATACCTTAAAAAATCACAACTATCCCGTGACGAAAAAGCCGATGTACAGATGCGTATAGGAGACTGCCTGTTTGCACTGGGCAGATATAAAGAGGCTCTATCCACATATACCGCTGCACAACAGGGCAGCAGCACACCACAGGACTACATAGCATATCAACGCACACTATGTATGGGGATAATGGGAGATTACTCATCACAGGTAAAATCACTCAATGCTTTTCTGGATACATACACAGAATCTCCACTACGAGCATCGGTACGTTATGACCTGGGCGTGGCATACCAACGTCTTAACC
>JAFYKQ010000128.1 GCA_017537565.1 Flavobacteriales bacterium | reverse complement strand
TAAAAGAACTGAGAGAGAGAATACTCTTTACTTTGGCTCTTTTGGCCGTGTATCGTTTGGGTTCGTTCATTCCTCTACCTGGTGTAGATGAGATGAAACTCATAGGTTTGAGCGAAGCTGCCGAAAATAACGGACTGCTGGGTCTGCTTAACTCCTTTACCGGTGGTGCATTTGCACACGCGGCTATACTAGGTCTAGGAGTAATGCCTTATATCTCTGCATCTATCGTGGTGCAGCTTATGGCATTTGCTATACCAGCCCTTCAGAAATTGCAAAAAGACGGAGAGAGCGGTCGTAAGCAGATCACACAGATTACGCGTTGGCTTACAATAGCTATCGCTGCTGTACAGGGCTTCTCTTACATCGTGGCTATCGACTCTCAATACCAAATAGTGGCAGACGGCATTAATATGGCTGTATTTTACGTTTGTGCTATTGCTCTTTTGGTTACAGGAACTATGTTCTGTATGTGGTTGGGAGAACGTATTACCGAAAAAGGTGTTGGTAATGGTGTGTCACTTATCATCACTATAGGTATTATAGCTCGTCTTCCGCTGTCTTTGGCACAGGAATTCACCAACAAATTTACAGGTGGTAACGCCGCTGGTGTTATTGCGTTGCTTTTTGAGGTGGTAATGTGGTTGGCTGTTATACTGTTTACTGTATATCTGGTAAAAGGTGTACGCCGTATCCCTGTACAGTACGCTAAGGCTGTGGCTGCTGCCGGTAGAGGCGGTCGTCCTACTGCCGTAGGTCGTCAGTACATACCTCTTAAAGTCAATACAGCAGGTGTGATGCCTATCATCTTTGCTCAGGCTATTATGTTCTTGCCTGGACTATTGGGTGGATTATTCAGCGAATCCGTTAAAATTGCATTTCAGGATATGTTTGGTTTCTGGTACAACGTGGTATTGGCGTTGCTTATCATCGTGTTTACATATCTGTACACAGCTATCGCTGTTAAGACAAACGATATGGCAGATGACCTTAAACGCAACGGCGGATTTATACCAGGTCTTAAACCAGGAGCTGAAACCGCTTCAAAACTGGATAAGATTCTCTCCTATCTGACTCTCCCTAGCTCACTTGCATTGGCTATAATAGCTATATTGCCAGCATTTGCTTCAATGGCAGGTGTAGAGGCAAGTTTTGCAATGTTCTTTGGAGGAACGTCATTGCTTATTATGGTGGGTGTGGTTATAGATACTATACAACAGGTTAATTCGTATCTATTGAACCGCCACTATGACGGACTGATGAAAACAGGTAAAATCCAAAAGTAATCAAGTATGGCAAAACAAGCTGCTATAGAAGTAGAAGGAACGATAATAGAGGCACTTTCAAATGCTATGTTCCGTGTAGAATTGGATAACTCACACGTGGTGATAGCTCATATATCGGGTAAGATGCGTATGCATTATATCAAACTCTTGCCTGGTGACAAGGTGAAACTGGAAATGTCTCCTTATGACCTTACTAAGGCTCGTATTACTTACAGATTTTAACAGTAAATAAATCCAAAAGCATATAATCAATACCGTTTAAGAGCGGAAAAAAATACACCAAAAAAATGAAGGTTAGATCATCATTAAAAAAACGTAGCGCCGAATGCAAAATAGTACGCAGAAAAGGCCGCTTATACATCATCAACAAAAAGAACCCTAAGCTAAAACAAAGACAGGGATAACTCTAATTTTAAAACAATAGAAGTCTTATGGCACGAATTGCAGGGGTAGACTTACCAAAGAATAAAAGAGGCGTTATAGGCCTTACATACATATTCGGTATAGGTAAGAGTAGAGCTCAGAAAATCTTGGCAGAAGCCGGGATAAGCGAAGACAAAAAAGTCAATGAATGGAACGACGACGAATTGGCACTTATACGTAAAGCCATCGCCGATAACTACAAAGTAGAAGGTGAACTTCGTTCTGAAGTCCAGATGAATATTAAACGTCTTATGGACATAGGTTGTTACCGTGGTATCCGCCACCGTTTGGGTCTTCCATTGCGTGGTCAGCACACAAAGAACAACTCTCGTACTCGTAAGGGTAAACGTAAGACAGTAGCCAACAAAAAGAAAGCCACTAAATAATAGATAGGATATGGCAAAACAAGCAAAAGTAAGCAGCAAAAAACGTAAAGTTGTGGTTGAGCCAGTGGGAGAAGCACACATAAGTGCATCTTTCAACAACTTGATAGTTACCCTTACAAACAAAGCAGGTCAGGTTATCTCTTGGTCATCTGCTGGTAAAATGGGTTTCAGAGGCTCAAAGAAAAATACTCCTTACGCCGCTCAGACAGCAGCGGAAGATGCAGCCAAAGTAGCTTTGGAAGCAGGTCTTAAAAAAGTAAAAGTATACGTGAAGGGACCAGGTAATGGTCGTGAATCTGCTATACGTACTATTCACTCTGCGGGAATAGAAGTAATGGAAATCGTTGACGTTACTCCATTGCCACACAATGGTTGCCGTCCTCCTAAACGTAGAAGAGTATAATCACAGAGTATTTAACCTCAAGTAATAAAAGAAAATGGCAAGATATACAGGTCCAAAAACTAAGGTTGCACGTAAATTCGGCGAAGCTATATTTGGCGAAGATCGTTCTTTGGAAAAAAGAAACTATCCTCCTGGACAACACGGTCTAGCTCGTCGTCGTGCTAAACGCTCTGAGTACGCTACTCAGTTACAGGAAAAACAAAAAGCAAAATACACTTACGGTATCCTTGAAAAACAGTTCCGCAATATCTTTGAACGCGCTTCTCGTGCCAAAGGTATTACCGGTGAGGTGCTTTTGCAGATGTGTGAAGCTCGTCTAGACAACGTTGTTTACCGTCTAGGTATAGCTCCTTCTCGTGCAGCTGCTCGTCAGTTGGTTACACACAAACACATCACTGTAAATGGAGAAGTGGTTAATATTCCTTCTTACACACTTAAAGCTGGCGATAAAGTAGCTGTACGTGAAAAATCAAAATCACTGGAAGTTATCCTTAACGCTCTGGAAACTCGTAAGTCTTATGACTGGCTTACTTGGAACACTGAAACAAAAGAAGGTACTTTTGTAGCTGTTCCTCAGCGTGTACAGATACCAGAGAACATTAACGAACAGTTGATCGTCGAGTTGTACTCTAAGTAATATTGACTCTTACTTCTTAAAGATAAAATTTCTATGGCAATTCTCAATTTTCAAAAACCAGATAAAGTGGTTATGGTTCACTCCCACGAAAACGAAGGACGTTTTGAATTCCGTCCTTTGGAACACGGGTATGGCCAGACCATAGGCAATGCACTTAGAAGAGTTCTTCTATCTTCTTTGGAAGGTTTTGCCATCACAAATATCCGTATAGAAGGAGTAGAACACGAATTCACTACTATCCCTGGTGTGGTAGAAGATGTGACAGAGATTATTCTTAATCTTAAACAGTTGCGTCTACGCCGTCAGGTAGAGGATTTGGAAAACGAAGTGGTAAACGTTACAATCACAGACCAGACGGTTATTACGGCTGGTGATTTCCAACGCTTTATTTCTGGTTTCCAGATTCTTAACCCAGAATTGGTGATTTGCACTACTGAACCTTCTGTACGTTTCAATATGGAGTTCTCCATAGAAAAGGGTCGTGGATTTGTTCCAGCAGAGGAAAATAAAAAACCTAATGCACCGATTAACACTATTGCGATAGACTCTATATACACTCCTATTAAGAATGTGATGTATGTAGTTGAGCCTTATCGTGTGGAACAGAAGACCGACTATGAAAAGTTGGTTCTGGAAATAAAGACAGACGGTTCTATTTCTCCTAAAGACGCACTTACAGAGGCTAGCAAGATTCTTATTCATCACTTTATGTTGTTCTCAGACGAACGCATAACTCTTGAAACAGAAGAGATAGCTAAGTCTGAAAACTATGACGAAGAATCTCTACATATGCGTCAGCTTTTGAAGACCAAATTGATAGATTTGGATCTTTCTGTACGTGCGCTTAACTGCCTGAAAGCTGCCGAAGTGGAAACACTAGGTGAGCTGGTAGCGTACAACAAATCAGACCTTATGAAGTTCAGAAACTTCGGTAAAAAATCGCTTACTGAACTGGAAGAACTGGTAGCAGCCAAAGGCCTTCAATTTGGAATGGATTTGGCAAAATATAAATTGGATAAAGAATAGTGAAACTATGATTTGCCCGTCGAAGGGCGGGCAAATCTCACATTTATTTTTATAAATGAGACACGGAAAGAAATTTAACCACCTAGGCCGCACAGCTGCTCACAGAAAGAGCATGCTTACAAACATGGCCTGCTCTCTTATAGAGCACAAGAGGATCAATACTACATTGGCCAAAGCTCGCGAATTGCGTAAATTCATCGAGCCTCTTATCACAAAGGCCAAAACAGATGAGACTCACTCTCGTCGTGTGGTATTTGCTGCTCTTAGATCAAAAGAAGCCGTTAAGGAAATGTTCGGCGCTATTGCAGCAAAAGTAGGTAACCGTCCTGGAGGTTACACTCGTATCATCAAATTGGGTAACCGTCTGGGTGACGCTGCCGAAATGTGTATGATAGAGCTTGTTGACTTCAACGAAATCTACACTGCATCTGGTAAGACAGAAGCTGCTAAAAAATCTCGCACTCGTCGTGGAGGTAAGAAAAAAGCTGAAGAAGCTGTTGCTCCAGAAGTTGTTGCCGAGGAAAATGCTGAAGAAATAGCAGAGTAATAACG
>JAFYKQ010000127.1 GCA_017537565.1 Flavobacteriales bacterium | reverse complement strand
TAAGCCGCAGCTTCTCTCCATTTGTGGCATCTAGTGCTATGATAGCTCCCGATGCCCAGATAGGCGAAGGCACTATCATTCAGCCAGGTGTTTTCATAGGAAATGATGTGAAGATAGGTCGTGATTGTATGATTCATGCGGGTGTTATAATAGGCGATGGTTCTCGTATAGGTGACCGTGTGACTATACACAGTGGTACGGTTCTAGGTGGTGATGCGTTCTATTATAAACACCGTGCCGATGGTTATGATAAACTGCTCTCTACGGGTTATGTAGAGATACAGGATGATGTGGATTTGGGAGCGTTGTGTACTATAGACCGTGGTGTTTCGGCCTCTACGGTGATAGGTGCAGGCAGTAAACTGGATAATCAGGTTCACGTGGGACACGATACTATCATAGGTCGCGAATGTCTTATAGCAGCACAGGCAGGTATAGCAGGTTGCTGTGTGATAGAGGACAAGGTAACCATCTGGGGACAGGTGGGTATGGCTGCCGGAGTAACGATAGGTAGCGGTGCTGTAATACTGGCACAGAGTGGCGTTTCCAAATCTCTGGAAGGAGGAAAAACATACTTTGGTTACCCAGCCGAAGAGGCTCAAAGTCTATATAAACACGTGGCTACATTGCGACTACTACCCAAATGGCTTAAAAAGAAAGGCATTATTTAATAGCGTGATATAGAGATGATAACGTTTAACGATGATTATTTTGCTATAAAAGAAGAGGACGGTCTGTCTGACGAACTCTACTATTGGAGTGATGTGTCACGCGTGGCATATTATGTCCATAGAAAGAGCGGTTACTATGGTAGTAGCAATGGTCGTGAGGTGTATATCATCATAGAACACGATTGTGGAGACTATCTGCGCATACCGTGCACGAGCAATGATGCCAGTGTTTTTGAAGAGAGTGTAGATAAATATCTCTCACGAGTGGTAGAGGACCGCAAGAAATTACTTAAAGATGCTCCAGAGGAAAAACTCATAGATTTCTATGTGAGAATGTAGGACGTGGAGTGTCGCTATAAAAAATGTGATATACGGGAGTAATTTAAAGATATAAAATGCGGGATATTCAGAGTATTATCATATCTTTGTGCCGTCAAAAAATAGAGTAAAAAAATTAGAGAAAATAGAATAAAATAAATTTTAATTCAATGCAAAACAAAGGTGCTATCCGCTTGTTTCTGGTGCTTTTAGGATTGGTGAGCGTTTATCAGCTCTTCTTTACCTTTAAGACCAAAAGCGTAGAAAAACAGGCATACGAGTATGCCGTGCTGAAAGCCGAAAAAGGTACATATGCTACCAATGCGGCTAAAGATTCAGCTATCAAGAAAAATCAGAAGTATTATTTTGACTCAATTTCTACTACTCCTGTGGTGAACATAGGTGTGGGAGAATGGAGACCTATCCAATACACTTATGATGAGGTCAAGAATAACCAGTTGAACCTGGGTCTGGACCTTCAGGGTGGTGTGAGTGTGATATTGGAGGTTTCTGTGGCCGATGTTATCAAGGGACTGGCAGGTAACTCTACAGATGTTACGTTTAACAAAGCTCTTGCTTCTGCCAAAGAAATAAGCCCTGCAAACGAAGACCTTCTTACTACTTTCTTCCGCGAGTTTGAACGCATACGCGAGGAAGACGGTACAAACGTAAAACTTAATTCTCCCGAAATATTTGGTACAACGGCTCTTCTTTCCAAGATGCAGGGAGATAGCGAGGAAGAAGCAAAACGTATCATTCGTGCCGAGGTAGATGGTGCTGTGGATCGTGCATACGAGATATTGCGCGCTCGTATCGACAAGTTTGGTGTGGCATCACCTACTATACAGCGTCTTCCTGGTACAGACCAGATAGCGATAGAACTGGCTGGTGTATCTGATGCAGAACGCGTGCGTAAACTACTTCAGAGTAGTGCAGCTCTTGAATTCTGGACAGTATATACTCCACAGGACGTTCTTCCATATTTCATACAGGTGAATGCCCGTCTTAAAGAGATGAACGTGGTAGAGGCTCCAGCGGTAGAAGAAACTGCGGTAGAAGAACCTCAACTTCCAGATACTTCCAGCGATAAAGAAGTAGACTCTTTGCGTAAGGTTGCCGAAAAGATGTTGGCAGCGGCCGAAGGTCAAGTAGAAAAAGAGGTAGATGAGGCAAAATATCGTGCCGAAAACCCACTATTTGCAGTGCTTGCGCCTATGCAGCAGATGCATTCGGTAGTGGCATACGTGGCTGTTAAAGATACTGCACTGGTAAACCAATACCTCAATATGCCACAGATGGCAGACCTACGTGCACAGGCAGGATTGCAGCACGCAGAATTCTTGTGGGCAAACAAACCTCTAGAAGCAGACCCTACAGTGATAGAACTGTATGCTATACATTCAAACCGTCAGGGTGTTCCTCCTCTTTCTGGTGATGTGATAGAGGACGCTTACCAGAGCTATGACCAGCGTTCACGTCCTTGTGTGTCTATGGTTATGGACGCTACTGGTGCTTCTATATGGGAGAAAATGACAGAAGAACGTATGTCTGACCCTAACGGTAACACATTTATCGCTATCGTACTGGACGGTAACGTGTATTCTGCTCCTGGTGTACAGTCTGTTATCACAGGTGGTCGTTCAGAAATATCTGGACAGTTTGACGTGAAAGAGGCTCAGGACTTGGCAAATATCCTTAAAGCTGGTAAACTTCCTGCTCCTGCTCGTATCGTTCAGAGTGAAATAGTAGGACCTTCATTGGGTCAGGAATCTATCAATGCTGGTATGATTTCATTCATCGTGGCGTTTGTGCTGGTACTGGTATGGATGGTGTTCTACTATTCTAAGAGTGGTTTCTATGCAGACATAGCGTTGCTGGTAAACGTGTTGTTTATCTTTGGTATATTGGCTTCACTGGGTGCTACACTTACACTACCTGGTATGGCGGGTATTATCCTTACGCTGGGTATGGCTGTGGACGCCAACGTTATCATCAACGAACGTATAAAAGAAGAATTGCGTGCAGGTAAGAGTGACAAGGCTGCCATCAAGGACGGTTATGGAAACGCTTACTCTTCTATCATAGACGCCAACGTTACTACTATCATTACGTGCGTACTTCTGTTGGTGTTTGGTAAAGGTCCTATCCAGGGATTTGCTACTACGATGATAATAGGTATCATCACTTCACTGCTTACAGCGATATTTGTAACACGTCTATTTGTAGAGGCCGACCTTAAACACGGTCGTCGTCTATCGGTGTTCACAGGTGTGGTGAAGAACTGGTTCATGAATACCAACTACCAATTCATAGCTAAAAAGAATAAATTCTATATAATTTCTGCGGTTCTGATGCTGGTATCTGTGGTAGCTATGGCTACTCGCGGATTTGACAAGAGCATTGACTTTGTAGGTGGTCGTACATATACGGTACGTTTTGACCAGCCTGTATCTACCGAAGATGTTGCTGCTTCGCTAGGTGAAGTGCTTATAGATGAAAACGGAAATAAACTTGTACCAGAAGTCAAGACTTATGGTTCGGCTTCACAGGTTAAGATTTCTACTAAGTTCATGAGCACACAGACAGGTGAAGATATAGATGATATGGTGGACCGTAAGATATATGAAGGTGTGGTTAAATTCTATCCAGAAGGCCTTTCATATGAAGAATTCACTAGCGGTGAAGGTCTTGGTATAATGGAAGCCAACGTGGTAGGTCCTACTATGGCAGACGATATCAAGATGTCAACTGTATATGCACTTTCGCTGGCTATCATTGCTATATTCCTATACATACTTATGCGTTTCCGCAAATGGCAGTATTCTGCTGGTATGATAGCGGCTTCTATTCACAACGTGGTGATAGTATGTGGTGTGTTTGCATTGTTCCACGGTATACTTCCATTCTCGATGCAGATAGACCAGACGTTTGTGGCTGCTATACTTACGGTGATAGGTTATGCTCTTAACGACAACGTGATAGTGTTTGACCGTATACGTGAAGAGATACATAACAACCCACGCAAGGACGTTAACACACTGGCAAATGTGGCTATCAACAAGACACTGGGTCGTACTATCAATACGTCTATCACTACGTTCATCGTTATCCTTATAGTGTTCCTATTCGGTGGAGACAGTCTTAAAGGATTTATGTTGGCGATGGGTATAGGTGTGATAGTAGGTACTTACTCATCTATATTTGTGGCTACTCCTGTGATGCTTGACCTTTCAAAAAAAGCAAGCGATAAAAAGGCCCTTAAAGCACAGAAATAATAATCTGATGTGATATATAAAATATGCGTGTCCTGAAAGGGGCACGCATATTTTTTTTGTGGGTAAAAAATTGACAGGGAGATAGAAAAGATGTAAATTTGCAGCCTCATTTTTGAAATCTACATACAACAAATATTTATACTGCAATGAACGTAAAACTTGATTTTCGTCCCAAGTTCTTTGAGGGATTGAAAACTTATTCCAAAGAGAAATTTGTATCTGACCTTATGGCAGGTATCATAGTGGGTATCGTGGCTCTTCCACTAGCCATAGCGTTTGGTATAGCCAGTGGGGTAAGCCCAGAAAAGGGTATCATTACAGCCATCATAGGCGGTTTTATCGTATCGTTCCTAGGTGGTAGTTCTGTGCAGATAGGAGGTCCTACGGGAGCTTTTATCATCATAGTATATGGTATCATAGACAAATTTGGTATAGAAGGCCTAGCGATAGCCACCATTATGGCGGGTGTGATGCTCGTTGCTATGGGTGTCTTTAAGGTAGGTAGTATTATCAAGTTCATACCTTATCCCATAGTGATAGGGTTTACCAGTGGTATAGCATTGGTTATCTTTACTACACAGATAAATGACCTATTTGGTATGGGAGTGGAGACACCAGCCGATTTTATCTCCAAATG
>JAFYKQ010000013.1 GCA_017537565.1 Flavobacteriales bacterium | reverse complement strand
TATGGTCATAGGCATCTCTCCTGTTTTTACCAGATTATCTATAACAGTAATCGCCCCAAACAGGTTCCCGTCCAATCCCAATACAAGACAAGCAGGCGTACACCCATCATATCCTTTGGGGACCAGGACTTGGAAAGAGCGTGTAGTACCTGGATAGATTGAAGAATTTTTAATTACACCATTTAACACTTCGCCCTTTTCTTCATTAGAAAGAGGAACGGTAGATGGGTCTTTGACCGTAATTACATTATGTGTCTGCTGTGCAAATGCCATTATGGCTGCTAGCATCAGGACAATCGTATATTTGATTTTCATATCTATATAATTTATTTAATCAATGATATAAGTTTATCTACGTCTTCATCGCGAGTTGACCAACTAGTCACAAAACGCACTACGGTATGCGTCTCACCTCTGGTGCCCCACACTTCAAACGAGGCCTCTTTTTTAAGACTGTCCATCACATCGTTTGGCAGGCGGAAGAATTGTTGATTGGTAGGTGAATCCACCACCACTTCATAACCTTTATCTACAAATGCCCGCTTTATCTTCATAGCAAGCCCAACCGCATAATGTCCTATCTCCATATAAAGCCCATCTGTAAATAACTCATCAAACTGCAATCCCAAAAGACGTCCCTTGGCCAGTAATGCGCCGTGTTGTTTTACCAGAGGAAAGAAATTTTTAAGCACACCCGTACGTGCTACCACAGCCTCACCCATCATAGCTCCAGCCTTGGTCCCACCTATGTAGAAAACATCACACAGACGTGCTACATCGGCCAATGTAAAATCACAACCTTCGCTAGATAAAGCATAGGAAAGTCTGGCTCCGTCCATATAGAGAGGAATCCCTGCGTCGCGACACACAGCACTTAGTTCTGTAAGTTCAGCCATTGTATATACCGTACCATATTCGGTAGGTTGAGAGATGTAGAGCATACCAGGAGCCACCATATGTTCATAGGTGTCATCATTATAAAACTCTTTTATATAACATTTTACATCGCTAGCCTTGACCTTACCGTCATAGTGAGGGAGCGTGAGGACTTTATGCCCCGTAGCCTCCACTGCTCCAGCCTCGTGAACACTTATATGTCCACTTTCGGCAGCCAACACTCCCTCGTGACGACGAAGCAGTGCATCTATCACCGTCGCATTGGTCTGTGTGCCACCTACCAGGAAATACACATCGGCATCAGGAGCAGAACACGCCTCACGTATTTTGGTTGCTGCCACCTTGGTATAATCATCACAACCATACCCCACGGTATGTTCTATATTGGTACTCGATAGACGCTCCATAACCCTGGGGTGAGCGCCTGCCATATAGTCTGAATCAAAATATATCATATCTCTATTATTTTAATGCCAAATGTAATGAATAAATACAGTTCTAGCACCAGAAAATAAAAACTAAAAATGTTTTTTACATTTTAACAAAATGAGTACTTTTGGAAAAATTATCAACACAAATATATTAAATATGCGTATCAATAAATTTTTCCTATCAGCCATAGCATCACTTATGCTATTTGTGGTAAGCTGCGCTCCTTCTATGGAGGAGAAAACCAGCCAAGCCATCAACGACGTACTTAACGAATTCCAAGCAGTAGGTATATCTGCCGCCGTAGTTAAAGATGGAAAGATAGTTTATAACGAGTCTTTCGGATACAAAGACTGGGAAGCAAAAACACCTCTGTCAAATGACGACGTTATGAGAATCGCCTCTATTTCCAAATCTTTTACTGCTACAGCACTGCTACAATTGGTAGAAAAAGGTATCATATCACTAGATGATGACGTGAGTGATTTGATAGGTTTCAAGATAAGAAACCCTCATCACCCAGATACTCCTATCACATTAAAGATGATACTATCTCACACATCTAGTATAAAAGACAAGGAAGACTATTTCACGCTAGACCATCTCAATCCAGCTGTATATGGAGATTGTGCAGAATCATACTTCACATATGCCCCAGGTGAAGGCTATAACTATTCAAATATGGGTCTTAACCTTGCAGGTACTATTCTGGAAAAAGTTTCGGGAGTGAGATTTGACATATATGTAAAAGAAAATGTCATCAATAAACTAGGTCTATATGGCGGACACAATATAGACTCTCTAGATGCAAGCCGTTTTGCTCGTATTTACACCCCTCGCGATAGCGGATATGTAGAATCTACAGGTGCATACAAGGCTGCCAATCTAGACGACTATGTAATGGGATATTCTGCTCCTAAATTCTCACCTACAGGTGGTGTAAAAATATCTGCTCAAGACCTAGCTAAATATATGATGATGCATATGAACTATGGTGAACTGAACGGTGTACGTCTTATATCTGAAGAAAACGCCAAAGCTATGCAGACTCCTGTATGGATTATAAAGAAAGACGGTGACGAACAGTATGGTCTATGCTTGAGAGAATTTATAGACTATGTAGAAGACGAAAAATACAACACTCCTGGAAACTACCCTATAGGACACACAGGTGGTGCTTATGGACTTAACAGCATAATGATATGGAGCCCTGCCGATGGTTGGGGTATAGTTGCTATGACCAACGGATACACATCTGTAAAAGGCAAGAGCTTCCTTAAAACTCTTACCAACGCTATTTACAACGCTGCCATCAAAGAAGAAAAATAATTTTCCTCTATAATAGGCAAAAGAAAAACCAAAGGCGACCAGCTGGTCGCCTTTGGTTTTTTATATGATTATATATAGATTACAAATATGTTCTAATAGTTCATAACTCCCGAACACTGACGGTATTCTATGAGTTTATTGCGGTAATCTGCAATAGCATCGGTATGTTTATCCAGAGCCTGCTGATATAACATCTGGGCCTCCAGCAGGTCACTCATTTTTGAAATACCAGCCTTATAATAGTCTCTGTTCAGGCGCATATTCTCTTCGGCCTGTTTAACACTTCGTTTGGCGATAGAGAGTT
>JAFYKQ010000126.1 GCA_017537565.1 Flavobacteriales bacterium | reverse complement strand
TACGCAGTGCCGAAAGATAAGCTCTCGTACCCAGAGCCACACCAAAGTCATTTGCCAGCGAGCGAATGTAAGTGCCTTTACTGCACACCACACGGAAGTCTACGCGAGGCATTTCTATGGCCGTTATTTCAAATTCGAGTATTGTGATAGGGCGAGCAGGTACCTCTATATCGGCTCCTTTACGAGCGTGTAGGTATGCACGTTTCCCATCTACCATAAGAGCCGAAAACAAAGGTGGACGTTGCATTATCTCTCCCGTGAAATCACGTGCAGTGGAGTGTATCATATCTTCTGTGATATGAGCCGTAGGAAAACCATCTGTTACTTCTGTTTCGGCATCATATGATGGTGTGCAGGCTCCCAGAATGATACTACCCGTATATTCTTTTTCGCGAGCTTGGTATGAGTCTATGTTTTTGGTCTCGCGTCCAGCACATACTATGAGCAGACCGCTTGCTAGTGGGTCCAGCGTGCCAGCGTGTCCAACTTTAAGTTTACGAGTAGAATATGTACGGCACAGCGTATATCTCATTTTATTCACCACGTCAAACGAAGTCCACGTGAGAGGTTTGTCTATGAGATATACCTGTCCTTTTTCTTTTAGTTCCTCGAGGGTCATCGTGGGTGTTATTTTTCTTCTACTGTGTTATCCTCTTCTTCTGTGTACCACGAGGCGTACATAGCATAGTCGTTGGATATACGTTGTACTATGTCGCGTAGCTGTTCTGGGCTTATGTCTTTGAGTTTGCGTGCAGGGTTACCTGCATATATCGTTCCCGAAGGCACGACGGTTCCCTGTGTAACGACAGCTCCAGCTGCTATAAGCGAATTTGGTTTTACTACAGCAGCGTCCATAACGACAGCTCCCATACCTACCAGAGTATAATCTCCCAGTGTGCAACCGTGTACAACGGCATTGTGTGCTATAGAAACGTGGCTTCCTATATTGAGTGGGTGTTTCTGGTATGTGGTGTGTAGTACGGCTCCGTCCTGGATATTGACTTTGTCGCCCATTTTTATGTAGTGTACGTCTCCGCGTATGACAGCTCCGTACCATACGTTACAGTCTTCCCCCATAGTTACATCTCCTAGGATAGCTGCGTTTTCGGCAAACCAACAACCTTTGCCCCATACAGGAGATTTTCCTCTTACTTTTTTTATAATGGCCATAATGTGGTTTCGTTTATGATTTATTCTACAAATGTACGTCTAAAAAACTATATTTTGTCTCTTTTTTTACTCTTTGTGAAAGAGTGAAAAAAAATGTAAAATATAACAGTGAGAACGATATAATTTTTTCATCAAAAGATATAAAATAACTACCTTTGTAGTTTACAAGGAATAAATAATAAAACGATATACATATATGAAAAAAGCTAAATCTGCTCTTATTTCTGTCTTTCATAAAGACGGTCTGGAACCAATAGTGCGTCGTCTTCACGCAGACGGAGTAAAACTTTACTCTACGGGTGGTACACAGACATTTATAGAATCGCTTTCTATCCCTGTGACACCGGTTGAAGAACTTACCACATATCCATCTATATTGGGTGGTCGTGTTAAGACTCTGCACCCAAAAATCTTTGGAGGTATATTGGCTCGTCGTGATAATGAGAAAGATATAGAGCAAATGTCTCAATATGAAATACCAGAGATAGACATCGTTATAGTTGACCTATATCCGTTTGAAAAAACTGTGGCCAGCGGAGCATCAGATGCCGATATCATAGAAAAGATAGACATAGGTGGTATATCACTCATACGCGGTGCAGCCAAAAACTATGCCGATGTAGTCATCGTCCCATCTATGGAAGACTATCCTCGTTTTCTGGAAATGATAGAGAAAAACGGCAGTGCTTCTACACTGGAAGATCGTCGTTATTTTGCGATGAGAGCCTTTGCGGTGTCATCACACTATGACGGAGCGATATTCAACTATTTTGCAGGAGAAGAAAAAGAGGCTATGCGTCTTTCTATAGATGGTAAATATCCATTGCGTTATGGTGAAAACCCACATCAGAAGGCAGCCTTCTATGGAGATATGGACGCTATGTTCACACAACTACACGGTAAGGAACTTTCTTATAACAACCTGCTAGACGTGATGGCGGCTGTGGAACTTATAGCCGAATTTAAGGACGAACCTACATTTGCGATACTTAAACACAATAATGCTTGTGGTGTAGCCTCACGTGCGACTATGGTAGAGGCCTATAAAGAAGCATTGGCGTGTGACCCTGTTTCGGCATTCGGTGGAGTACTTATAGCAAACGGAGAGATAGACGTTCCTACTGCACAGGAGATAGATGCTCTATTCTGTGAGGTAGTGATAGCACCTTCATATGCAGAAGGCGTTCTAGAGATATTGCAACACAAGAAAAACCGCATAGTACTTGTTCAGAAACCATTTGAATTGCCAGGAAAACTGGTACGTTCTTGTTTGGGTGGATACTTGGTTCAGGACCGCAACACTATGACAGATACGGCCGATGTGATGCGTCCTGTGACAGCAACTGTTCCTAGTGCAGAACAGGTGGAAGATATGATATTTGCCAGCAAGATATGTAAACACTCAAAGAGTAACGCTATAGTTCTTGCCAAGGGTAAACAGTTGTATGCATCGGGTATAGGACAGACATCTCGTATAGATGCATTGCGTCAGGCGGTTGAAAAAGCACAGTCATTTGGTTTTGACCTTAAAGGAGCTGTGTTGGCATCAGATGCTTTCTTCCCATTTGCCGATGGTGTAGAAATGGCTCACGCAGCAGGTATTACAGCTGTATTGCAGCCAGGGGGGTCTGTACGCGACCAGTTGTCGATAGACTATTGCAATGAAAATAATATTGCGATGGTATTTACAGGTACTCGCCATTTTAAACACTAATTTGTATATTTGTAGAGGTAACCAATGTAATAAACGCCATAAATATGGGATTGTTTAATTTTTTTACAGAAGAGATAGCCATAGACTTGGGTACGGCCAATACGCTTATCATTCACAATGATAAGGTGGTGGTAGACAGCCCGTCTATTGTGGCCATAGACCAAATCACAGGAAAGGTGATAGCGGTAGGTCGTAATGCGGCTCTTATGCAGGGTAAAACCCACGAAAACATCAAGACGATACGCCCTCTTAAAGACGGTGTGATAGCCAACTTCCGTGCGTCTGAATTTATGATTAACGAACTCATAAAAAACGTACCTGCTATCAAGAATAGATTGTTTTCACCTGCACTTAAAGTAGTGGTGTGCATACCATCGGGTATAACCGAGGTGGAAAAACGTGCTGTATATGACTCTACACAGCGAGTAAATGCTCGTGATGTATATTTGGTACACGAACCTATGGCTGCGGCGATAGGTGTTGGTATAGATGTACAACAGCCAAAGGGTAATATCATCATAGATATAGGTGGTGGTACGGCCGAAATAGCTGTGATAGCATTGGGTGGTATAGTGTGTGATAAATCCATAAAGATAGCGGGAGACGTCCTTACAAATGATATCTCTTACTATATGCGTACACAGCACAATTTGTTTGTGGGAGACCGTACGGCCGAAATGATTAAGATACAGGTAGGTTCGGCGGTGGAACACCTAGATAACCCACCAGATGATATACCGGTACAGGGCCGCGACCTTATAACAGGTAAACCAAAAGAGGTTAAGATAAACTATCGCGAGATTTCATATGCGCTGGATAAATCTATACAGCGTATAGAGGACGCGGTGATGAATGCCTTGGCCGAGACTCCACCAGAATTGGCAGCAGATATCTATAAGACAGGTATCTATATGGCAGGTGGTGGTAGTATGTTGCGTGGTCTGGATAAACGTCTTTCACAGAAAACAGAACTGGAAGTACAGGTAGCCGATGATCCACTACGTGCAGTGGTGCGTGGTACTGGTATGGTACTTAAAAATCTGGAAAAATACAGCAATATCCTCATCAAGTAGTCATAAAGGACTATGAGAGATGTTAAGACAGTGTCTTATACATCGTTATACAGACAGACCGTAGGGAGTGTATCCCCTCGGTCTTGTTTGCTTAAAATGTGATATATACCGTAGTTATGCAGAGAATCATAGATTTATTATATCGTATGAGGTTTTTACTACTGTTTCTATTGTTGGAAACGGTGGGATTTGCACTTGTGGTGGGACAGTATCGTTACCATCACAGTGTGCTGCATAGTGTGGCGGGAGATATGTTTTATTCTATATCATCGACTCTTAATGGTTGGACCAGATTCTTTTCATTGACCAGTGAAAACGAACGATTGATGAGGGAAAATGCACAGTTGAGAGAACTGATGTCTGTAGATGATAAACACGATGAGCTGCTTATACCTTATGTGAAGACAACGACCAATAGCGGGGTTCCGTATAGCTATATACCTGCACGTGTAGTTAAGAACTCTACGCGAATGCTTAAAAACTACATAGTGCTTAACCGTGGGGCTAAAGATGGTGTGAAGGTAGATGATGCCGTAGTTACAGATAGCAGCGTGGTGGGTATGATAGTAGATGTGAGCCAGCATTTTTCGGTGTGTCGCAGCATACTGCATACAGATAGTTATGTGAGTGCTCGTTTTATGGGAAATGATTATCACGGTAGTGTGGTGTGGAATGGTAAGGATAGAGAACGTGTGGCTATGCAGGACGTGTCTCGTGTGGCTAGTATTGCGGTGGGAGATACGGTGATAACAGATAGTCGTTCGTCGTTACTACCCGAAGGCTTGATGGTAGGAACGGTAGAATCGTTCTCTGTGCCAGAGAGTGATTTCTATGATATCACGTTGCGTCTTAACGAAGACTATGAAGCTATACACAATGTGTATATCATACGTTATGCACATAGAGATGAACTGAAACAAATGTTGGAATATGGAAAGGAAGATAGGTAAGGCGATAGTAGTGGGTGTAATGATAATGGTCTTACAGATAGCTGTACTGGATAATATAGCTATATGGGGATATGCTACGCCATATATCTATGTGTTGCTGTTGTTCCTTTTGCCATACAGCACGTCGATGGGTTGGTTGCTACTGGAGGGATTCCTTATAGGGCTGGTGATAGACGTGTTCTTATCTACGGGAGGTCTTAATGCTATGGCTTGTACGCTGGTGGTTTATGTGAGAAATCATCTGGTGACACATCTTTTGGGTGTTCCAGAAAAGGAATTGGATACATTTTCGCCTCTTCTATCTACAGATGTCAAACCAGTGGCTATGATGGTGGTATTTATGCTATTGGTGCTGATGCATCATATAGTGCTGTATTCTATGGAGGCGATGTCCATATATCTACTGCCGGGAGCATTGTTGCACGCGGTGATAAATACAGTGATAACGTCTGTGTGTAGCATAATAGTCGTGGTATTGATAGCTCCCAATAAAAGACGTAGGTTATAATAAGGCGAGAGGTGAGAAGCAGATATTTTCTTATAGCATTGGTGGTGATTATAGCGGGGATATTTCTTTCCCGCCTGTACTATCTGCAAGTATCAGACGACCAATACAAATTTCTCGCCACGTCAAATACCCGTCGTGATTATGTCATTTATCCTCCGCGTGGTTATATCTATGACCGTAATGACAGTCTTATAGTTTCAAACCAACCAGCATATAACCTGTGTGCCATATATAGCCAACTGCCTATAGAAAGAGACAGTGCAGGTATAAGACGTGTGGTGATAGATACCACAGCACTGAGCGAACTGTTGGAAATAGACCGTGAACAATTGGCTACTTCTCTTAAAAAATTCCGTCAAGTGATATTGGCACGTCGTCATTCTCGACATCAGCCATATGCGATAGTTTCTCAAATTTCGGCCGATGATTATCCGCGTATCAAGGAAAGACTGTATAAATTCCAGGGTTTCACGCTGGAAAAAACAACGATGCGTCGTTATCATTATGCATCGGCGGCAAATGTGCTGGGGTATTTGAGTGAGGTTACACCTAATGCTCGTCTGGACGAGGATTCTGAATACAGGATAGGTGATATACTGGGGGCAACGGGCGTGGAAAAGATGTATGAGAAACAGTTGCGTGGGCAGTTGGGACATTCATATAAGCAGGTAGATGTGAGAGGTAGTGTGACGGGTGATTATATGGGTGGAAAATATGATACGCCATCGGTTGCGGGAAGTGATATAAGCATAGGTCTTGATATAAATCTGCAGATGTATGGAGAACGTCTTATGACGGGTAAAAGAGGTTCTATTATAGCGATAGAGCCATCTACGGGGCAGATATTGGCATTGGTGACGGCACCTACGTATGACCCTTCGCTGCTATCGGGTCGTGAGCGTAGTAAAAATTATGCTAAACTGGTGGCAGACCCAGCCCAGCCTATGTTTGACCGTGGACTTATAGCCGAATATTCGCCTGGGTCGCCATGGAAGATAGTAACGGGATTGGCAGGATTGCATAGCGGTGCTGTAAGTCCTGCTTTCAGTGTGTATTGTGGCGGAGGCTATCGTGTGGGTAATCACGTTATGGCTTGTAAGGGAGGAGTAGGGCAGACGTTGGATATGAGACACGGATACCAACATTCGTGTAACGTGTATTTTG
>JAFYKQ010000125.1 GCA_017537565.1 Flavobacteriales bacterium | reverse complement strand
GGGACGACCCTCGTATGCCTACTATATCTGGATTGCGTCGTAGAGGTTATACACCAGAATCTATACGTCGTTTCTGTGAGACGATAGGTGTGGCTCGTCGTGAAAATATAATAGACGTGGCTCTTTTGGAATTCAGTGTGAGAGACCATCTCAATAAGATAGCTCCTCGTGTGATGGCTGTACTGGACCCTGTAAAACTAGTTATAGACAACTATCCAGAAGGCAAAACCGAGACTGTAACGATAGAAAACAACCCAGAAGATGCAGAAAGCGGCACACGTGAGGTACCATTCGGTCGTGAGATATACATAGAACGCGACGACTTTATGGAAGAAGCTCCTAAAAAATTCTTCCGTTTGCGTCCTGGAGGTGAGGTTCGATTGAAAGGTGCATACATCATCAAGGCCGAAAGCGTAGTAAAAGATGCTGATGGACGTATTACAGAGATACACTGTACGTATGACCCAGAAACGCTGTCGGGTAGTGGTAGCGAGGCTTCTATGCGTAAGGTTAAAGGAACGTTACATTGGGTGCCTGCTCACGCTGCTGTTAAAGCCGAGGTACGTCTATATGACCGTCTATTTAATGATGAGGCTCCAGATGGACACAAAGACCACGACTTCAAGGAATTCCTCAACCCAGACTCTCTACGCGTGATAGATAACGCCGTAATGGAGCCTTCTGTAACCAGATTTAAGGCTGGTGATAGTATGCAGTTCCAGCGTTTGGGCTATTTCTGTGTAGATAGTGACTCTACGGCCGAAAAACTGGTATTTAACCGTACGGTAGGTCTTAAAGATACTTGGGCAAAAGAACAGAAGAAAAATTAAGATAAGTTCTTAGAAATAAAAACCGGCAGCCGCAGGCTGCCGGTTTTTTATCATCATCTATTCATTATTTCCAAAGCGGAGTAGGGTAAATACCGTCTTCTATCTTCTTATTTAATGACTCTATAACCGATGGTTTGTCTTCTGGATATGTAACACCATACCATTGTTCTGGTGTGGTAAGAACATCTACACAAGATATGCCCGACTGTATAAGGTTATTTAGAACCAATGGCAGGAAGAATTCTTTTTTCAGTTCGCCAGCATTTACATCTAGGAACGCTTTAAGGTCGCTATCAAAGTATTTAAGTGTAGATGATGAGAATCCCATCATATTCATAGACACAGCTGCCTCTGGAGCCAATTCTGTTTCTATGCCGTCCTCTTCAAATACTATCTTGCCGTCCTCTCTGGTGTAGATTTTGGTGCGTTCTATGATAGTTCCCAGCGTACCATCTTCATTTAATCCACATACACCACGAGAAACACTACCGTTTTCAGATAGGGTATTTTTTACCATATATCCTACCATTACTTGGCGGGCAGTAGACTCATCGTCCATCTGTGATAGATAATCTGCCATTATCTTGAAAGAACCAGCACCATAGAAATCATCGGCATTTATAACCGCAAACGGAGCATCTAACACATTACGAGCACACCATACAGCGTGAGCCGTTCCTAGTGGTTTGCTACGTTCGGGATTGATGCTGTATCCCTCTGGAAGAAGGTCCAATGACTGGAATACTACCTCTACCGGTATTTTGCCTTCATATTTTGAAGTTATTTTTTCCTTGAATTCATCGGCAAAGTCTTGTCTAATGATAAATACCACCTTGCCAAATCCAGCTTTCATTGCATCATATACAGAATAGTCCATAATAGTTTCTCCCGAAGGCCCAAATGCGTCAAGCTGTTTTAATCCTCCATAACGGCTACCCATACCAGCAGCCAAAACAAGTAACGTTGGTTTCATTTTTCTTATAGTGTTATATGTTATCTATTTTTCTTTCTATATTTTTCCACCACCAATGTGTACGAATGTCTTATCCATTCCTTCAACCTATCACCTGCAATATGTGGGGTGTCTATTCCATTCCAGTGCTTTTTATTCATATGATAAGCCGGTGTTACACCCTCATACCTCTCGCGTAATTCTATAGCCAACGCAGGGTCACATTTTACCGCTACCCACCGCGTATTTATATCCATCAGCAGGAAAATCCTTCCGTTTATCTTGTAGACCAGATGCTCCTCGCCAAATGGCATACATTCTTTCACATCTCTATGCATAGACAGGCAATACTCTCGTATCTCCTCTATATCCATTGCTTATTGTAGTTTTACCTTACCAAAGAATTTAGGCTGATGGAACGAAGGTTTTTCTGTTTCTATTGGCGACCAAGATAGATAGTGTTTATCCATCGTTTTATCACCACATTTGTAGAAATTGGCTGTGAATTCACGACCACTTTCCAGGAAGCCTTCTGGCAATACTTCGGCTGGAATAACTACCGTAAGGTCCCATTCGCCGCCGTCACGGTCATCTATAAGGGTAAATTCTGGCAGTGAAGTCTGTATCTTTATTTTAGCCAAATCTTCGTCATTAAAGACTGTCTTTTCGCCTTTTTCATTCTTATAATGCCATAGACGTGAACCAGTACAGCTCATCTCTAGGTTATAGTATGCGTTGTTTGACGTAGGAGAGAAGAAAAACTCTACACAGCTGTTTTCATAAGCAGGAGCGTATAGCGTATTATACATAGAGAGTATGTGTTTTTCTTTCACGTGGAAAGAAAGCACCAGTCCCTCTTTGTTCCAACCTGCCCAGAAAGTTACATCTGGTGCATAAGGAAAGTCCTTCCAGTTTACTACATCTATCTTTTGTGCGGGTGCGTTTTGACGCAATTCTAGCGTAGCATCGCTCATATTAAGTAGCGAAGCGGCTATTTGTATAAATATCATTTCCATTTTTGTAAAAAATTTTTATGGATACAAATGTATGAAAATAAACGAGAAAAGCCCCTAGGAGTAGATTAAATTTTAATTATTTGAAATTTTTTTCATTTTTTGTTTGGAGGAGTGAAATATTCGCTATATATTTGCACTCACAAACGGCGAACCTCTGCTGGAAGAGAAAAAACGTTCATTGGAACAATGGTGAGATGGGTGAGTGGCTTAAACCAGCAGTTTGCTAAACTGCCGTACGGGTAACCGTACCAGGGGTTCGAATCCCCTTCTCACCGCCATAGATACTCGGGGTGTAGCGTAGTCCGGTCATCGCGCCTGCTTTGGGAGCAGGAGGTCACAGGTTCGAATCCTGTTACCCCGACAAGAAAGCCGCTTTTTATAAGGCGGCTTTTTTTTGGTGAGGTCGAGTAGCTCAGCTGGATAGAGCAACTGATTTCTAATCAGTCGGTCGTGGGTTCGAATCCCGCCTCGATCACAAAAGAAACAAAAAAAAATATAGGAGTCCTTTTGGGACTCCTATATTTTTATCTTCATTTTGAAGAGGTTACATAATTTTCACGCTCCAAACCATCAAAAATCTCGGTTTTTTACCTCGAAAATACCCCGAAAATTTTTGAATAAAGATTTAGGATTTCACTTCTCCAAACAAATTCATCAAGGGTAGCTGATAAGAACAGAGAAAATAAAAAAAAAACGGCAGCCTGCGGCTGCCGGTTTTTTATTGAGGAGTATCTTATTCAGAAAGTTTTGAAAGGACGTCTTCTGGCATACCTCCGCGATTGATGATAAGACATATAGTCTTGTATTTCATAAACGCTTCGCTTATGTAGTACATTCCTTTGTATCCAGGTTCTGTACCCCAAGAGTTTTTAATGAGGTAGTATTTGGTTCCTGCATCATCGGTCGCAGTACCTACTATATGCATAGCGTGGTCATCTACCGTACGATATGTATCATAAGCCCACTGACGTAGGTCTTCGTCTATTACTTTTTCTTCACAAGGACCGTCTTCCAGTTTCCATTTGTCGTCCTTTGGAACGTATGCCATACCCAGTGGAGTAGAGAAGTACGTCTCACTCATATCTGATGACCAAGCAACTGTATATCCTCTTTCAAGAGCCGTATCTATACATTTAATCATATCGTCCATAGGAACGTTCCAGTATTTCTCCCAAGTCCAGTTATCTGGCACTTCCAGGACAGTCTTTTTATATGCTGGTTCGCTCTTCCAAGACACTAGATATACGTTTTCGTCCATATTAAGACCTATCATCTTGTCGGCAAATGTACGAGGAGTATATTTTTTACCTTGATACACAAATTCTTCGGGAGGGCAACCCAAATAGCGTTTAAGTATTCCATCAAAAGCCTCACGCCAGTCTCCACGTATCTTGCGTTTCTTGATAAGTGTATCCAGGAACTGACGCAATTCACGATGCATATCGTTGTGGTCATTAAGTAATTCGTCATCTGTAAGGCCTTGATATACCTCCTGTGGGACTGCTCCATACATACGATACACGTCCATCACGTCTGATGCTTGACCACCAGGAGAAAAACGGCTCTGACCGTGCATACGCACGTATTTTTCGGCTTTAAGACGATACTGATGATATACCGAGAACATTTCTGAAAGGTCCAGTTCCTTTTTACCCTTACGTAGAGCTTCAGACTCTAGGTATGATGTGCCAGCATAGCACCAGCAAGTACCAGATTTTGCCTGGTCTTTAACCGGTGTGTATTTATTTTCTTTAACTACGCGATAACTGTATTTGCTCTGTACATCGGCGACTTTTTCTTTGGCTGCGTCTTGCGCGGCTACACCAGAAACCGTAAAGGCCAATGCACACAATGCTAATGTTTTTATTGTTTTCATTTGACTAATTTTTATAGGAAGAGTTTTTATTTCAGTTTTGATAGGATTTCGCTAGAAACAGCGTCACGATGAACTATGATAGATATAGTTTTAAGACGCAAATATGCTTCAGTAGCATAGATGTAACCTCCATCACGTCCGCGAGCTGTACCCCAAGAGTTTTTAACCGTATAGTATTTCTTGCCGTTCTGGTCTTTAAGTGTACCTACTATCTCCATACCGTGGTCGTCCTGTGTAGAGTAGTCATCAAATCCTTTCTGACGCATAGCTTCTGTAACTACTTTTTCTTCCTTTGGACCATCAAAAATGTCTTTGTCTTTTTCATCGGCAGGAACCACAGCAAGACCTGTGCGAGAAGAGAATCCACGTTCAGACACATCGGCTGCCCATAGGATAGTGTATCCTTTTTCAAGAGCTGCATCTATCACACCCATCATCTCGTCCAGTTTTACGTTATAGAATGACTCCCAAGCCCAGTTATCTGGCACCAGTAGATGTGATTTCTCATAATAAGGCAGATGTGTCCACGATGTAAGATATACATAGTCTGCAGGGTTTACACCTACCACTTCATCTGCAAATGTACGTGGAGTGTAAGTCTTTCCATTATATGTAAATTCTTTTGGTTCTGGTCCCAGATAACGGTCTAGTATTCCGTTAAATCCTTCCATCCAGTCACCACGTATCACACGGCTTCTTACCACACCCTTTATGTATTCTGTAAGAGCGCGGTCCATCTCGTTATGATTGTTAAGTTCTTCGCCTTGGATAAGACCTGGATACACCTCTTGTGGCACTATACCATATTTTCTTATCACGTCTAGAACGTCTGGACCTTCGGCACCAGGAGCAAATGTATTGCTACCCTGCATACGCACATAACGCAATGCCTTATCCTGATAAACTTTTCTTACCACATACATTTCGGCAAGGTCTAGATTACCTTTTCCTATACGCAATGCCTCAGATTCTATAAGAGAAAGTCCCGAATATGACCAACAGGTACTGGAACTAGCCTGATTTTTGATAGATGTGTGAGGGATTTTTATTTGGTGCGTAAATACAAATTTGGAGGCATCTGCACCTTCTCCTCCCTGTGTTTTGGCTACCAGATTATCCTGTGCCTGCATCTGGAAAGAAGCAGCACACAACAATCCTAGCAGCATGATAAAGTGTTTTTTCATATCTATATCTGTAAAATTTATATATGTTTTATTATTCTGGACAAATCTATGAAAATACTTTCAATAATTTCCGTAATTTAGCCCCGCAATAGAAATTTTTTATGCAAAAAGGCAAAACCACATTTATAGAGAGTCTTCGTATGGCTTGGGAGAGTGTCTGCACCCAGAGCCTTAGGACTACTATTACAGCAGGCATCATAGCCATAGGTATAACGGCACTGGTGGGAATACTCACCAGCGTAGCCGCATTACGAGCTTCGATGACAGACAGTTTCCGTTCGTTTGGAGCCAACGTGGTAACTATATATGGTGGTGTATGGAAACAAAAAGAAAATTCAGACCAGTGGTATCGTACCCCTGTGATAGAATACCACAAGGCCCGTCGTTTTAAGGAACGTGCAGGCGAAACAATGGCAAAAGTTGCCATAAGCGGAACAGCCTCTCGTAATGCCGAACTCACCAGCCAATACTCACACACAGACCCAAATACCCCTATTATAGCCTCAGATGAAAACTACATAGAAATGACAGGCTTTAAGATTGCCCAAGGTCGTTCTTTTACTATAGATGAAATAAACACACAGGGTAATGTCCTTATAATAGGTATGGACCTTGTAAAGAAATTATTCCCATCTATGACCACAGCACAGGCTATAGGTGAAAGTGTGAGTATAGCAGGTAAACATTATACGGTGATAGGTGTTCTAGAGAGTCGTGGAGCGATGATGGGTATGAGCCAGGACAATATAGCATTTATGCCTATATCTACGGCACGTGCGGCATATCCATCTATGAGTGTCAGTATAACTGCTACACCTGTAGATGAAATGTTGGTAGAGAATCACGATATGTTTATAGATGAATTGCGGTCTATGATGCGATCCATAAGGGGGCTTCACCCTGCTATGGAAGACGATTTTGATGTGAGGAGCAGTGTGGCTGCCTTACAACAGATGAGCTCCATTATGGATCAACTGAAACTGGCAGCACTGGTTATAGGACTTATAACAATACTGGGAAGCTCGATAGCACTTATGAACATAATGTTGGTTTCTGTTACCGAACGCACCCGAGAGATAGGAACAATGAAAGCTTTGGGAGCCACTCCTAGCAGTATCACACTGCAATTCCTGCTGGAATCCATCATCATAGGACAGGTGGGTGGAGTAGTGGGCATCATCATAGGTATCCTGCTGGGAAATGTTGTATCTATGACTATGGATACTCCATTTGTTCTGCCCGTGGGAGAGATGTTGCTGGCTTTTGCCATTACATTTACCGTAGGAGTACTTTCGGGATACTATCCTGCCCGCAAAGCCTCACATCTAGACCCCATAGAATCACTGCGTTACGAGTAAATCTTTTTCACAATTACCCCTCTTTTTAACTTTAACACCAATACACGGAATGAATATTCATTTTTTAACGGAATAATCATTCCGCATATCTATATTATTTGTACATTTGTCCCATAAACACCTTTTTGTGATATAAAAAGGCATAAGAGATAAATATGAATCATATAGACGATATATATTCTACCCTGGGATTATCCAGAGACGATATTTTAAATGATTATTACACTGCGTGTGTGAGTCGTACTATGTCCCGCTTGGGACGCCGAGAAGTCCTGTCTGGCAAGGCCAAATTTGGCATATTTGCCGATGGAATGGAACTACCCCAACTGGCTATGGCACGAGTGTTCCGTCACGGGGACTTCCGTAGTGGATATTACCGAGACCAAACTCTTATGGTGGCTCTTGGTATCCTTACACCACAGCAGATGTTTGCAGCTCTTTATGCAGATACAGACACCAATGCCGAACCAGCATCATCTGGACGACAGATGGTGGGACATTTTTCCACACACCTGGTAGATAAAGAAGGGCAGTGGATAAAAACTACCGATAGATATAACTCATCATCAGACATGTCGTGTACTTCGGGACAGATGCCTCGAGGACTGGGACTGGCTCTTGCCTCTCAAAAGTATGAACGTCTGCCACTACTGGCACATAAAAATTCACAACTCACACTGGGAGGAAAAGAAATAACGTTTATAAACATAGGTAATGCGGCGGCAGCCGAAGGTGCTTTTTTTGAAGTGATGAACACCATCGCTATACGCCAGCTGGCAACCATAGTAAGTGTCTATGACAATGATTACGGGATTTCGGTTACCAATGACATAGAAATGGCCAAAGGCAGTGTTTCACGAGCATTGAAAGGTATGGAAACAGAAGACGCCGCCAAAGGCATACACATAATAGAGGTATGCGGCTGGGACTATGCATCACTAATAGAGGCTTATCGTGAGGCCGAGGACTACACTAGAAATAAAAGAATACCTACACTGGTTCACGTTGTGGAACTCACACAACCATACGGACACTCTACATCTGGTTCTCACGAACGCTACAAGAGCAGCGAACGCCTAGCGTGGGAAGCCGACCACGACTGCAATGCCAGATTTGCCAAATGGATAGTTGAAAATGGCATTGCCTCACAGGAAGAATTAAAGGATATAGAGTCTCGTAGCGAGCAAGCCGTCAAAGATGGTCGCAAGAGAGCGTTGGATAGTTATGAAGCTCCTATCAAAGAAGAGTATTCTCGACTATTACCATTAGTCAAGGCAGTAATGACCGTATCTACACATAGGGAAGAAATACAGCAAATGATAGATGAGGCCGACAGAGAAACTCTTATCACTCGACGTAGAGGCATTTCATTGGCTCGCAGGGTGTTAATCCTCACTGCAAAAGAAAACATAGCACAGAAGAGTGATATAAAGGCTTGGTTAGAAGAGACATTGAAGGAAAATGATGAGCGATATGCCAGCCATCTATACTCTCCACGGGATAAAATAGGTACCGAAGCCATAAAAGTAGTTCCTCAATATGACAATAACGCCACAGAGGTAGATGGTCGCGTGATATTAAGAGACAATTTCCATCAGTTGTTTGAAAAGCATATGAATCTTTTTGCCTTTGGTGAAGATGTAGGCCGTATGGGCGATGTAAACCAAGGTATGGAAGGTCTTCAAAAGACATTTGGAGAGGAAAGAGTGTTTGACACTGGAATACGCGAGGTTTCCATCATAGGTAAAGCGATGGGTATGGCTATG
>JAFYKQ010000124.1 GCA_017537565.1 Flavobacteriales bacterium | reverse complement strand
GTTATATCGTTGCAGAACTCTGGCGGGGAAGGATTGGAATTGGTAGTGAAATACCTCAATAGATTGTCTGACTATCTCTTTACCGTAGCCCGATATCTAAACGTTAAAAACAACATTCCAGAACGCACCTGGAAACCATAGAGACACATAATTTCACCACATATAACGCCCTTTTTCACAAAAGGGCGTTTTTTTGGCACTATCATCACCTCTATATGAAGAATAAAACTTATCTTTGCAGTCTGACTGAATTGTAAACATTTCAATACCACAATAGTATAATGGCAAAAAACGAAGACTTGTTCAAAAAAGTAGTTTCTCACGCAAAAGAATACGGCTTTATATTCCCATCTAGCGAGATTTATGACGGGCTAGGTGCTGTATATGATTACGGACCATACGGTAGCCTTATGAAAAACAACATCAAGGAATACTGGTGGAAATCTATGGTACAGATGCACGAAAACATAGTAGGCATAGACGCTGCTATCTTTATGCACCCTACTACCTGGAAAGCCTCTGGACACGTGGACGCTTTTAACGACCCACTTATAGATAACAAAGACACCAAACGCCGCTACCGTGCCGACGTTCTTATAGAGGACTATGTAGCCAAACTGGAAGACAAGGTTCAGAAAGATATTCAGAAAGCACGCAAACGTTTTGGAGAGGCATTTGACGAAGATAAATTTGTTACCACTACGGCTCACATAGTAGAGAATCGTGCTCGCCAGGAAGCCATCATAAAACGTATGGCCACTTCGCTAGATGCCAATGACCTGGCCGATGTGAAGGCTCTTATCGAGGAACTGGAAATAGCAGACCCAGACACTGGCAGCCGCAACTGGACAGAGGTACGTCAGTTCAACCTTATGTTTGGAACAAAACTGGGTAGCGTTGCCGAAGGCAGCACAGACCTTTACCTACGTCCAGAAACCGCACAGGGCATATTTGTAAACTTCCTCAACGTACAGAAGAGTGCACGCATGAAATTGCCATTCGGTATAGCACAGATAGGTAAAGCTTTCCGTAATGAGATAGTGGCACGTCAGTTCATATTCCGTATGCGTGAATTTGAACAGATGGAGATGCAGTTCTTCATACGTCCAAATACAGAATTGGGTGAAAACGGTTGGTTTGATAAATGGCGTAAGACTCGTCTTAAATGGCACCTTAACCTAGGTATGGGAGAGGAGAACTACCGCTACCACGACCACGAAAAACTGGCTCACTATGCCAATGCTGCCACAGACATCGAGTTCCGTTTCCCATTTGGTTTCAAGGAACTGGAAGGAATACACTCTCGTACAGACTTTGACCTTTCGGCACACGAGAAATACTCTGGTAAAAAAATCCAATACTTTGACCCAGAAACAAACCAGAGCTACACACCATATGTGGTAGAGACTTCGATAGGTCTGGACCGTATGTTCTTGGCTGTATTCTCACACTCACTGGTAGACGAACAGTTGCCAGACGGTACGGTACGTACGGTACTTCGCCTGCCTGCGATATTGGCTCCTGTTAAAGTAGCCGTACTTCCTCTTCTTAAAAAGGACGGCCTACCAGAAAAGGCTCACGAGATAGTACGTATGCTTAAATATGATTTCAATACGGTATATGATGAAAAAGATGCGATAGGTCGTCGTTATCGTCGTCAGGACGCGATAGGTACTCCTATATGTGTAACTGTGGACCACGACACATTGGTGGACGGTTGCGTAACGATACGTCATAGAGACAGTATGGAACAGGAACGCGTTTCTATAGATGCGTTGCGTGACATCATAGCTCGCGAGGTAGATATGCGTTATGCGTTGGCTCGTCTAGAAGAAGAATAATTCATTAAGGCTATATGATGATAGGTAAAAGCTCTACTAGTAGGATACGTGCAGTGATAATGACGGCTGTTCTTTCACTGATGATGGCTTCTTGTGGTATATATTCGTTTTCGGGAGTATCCATATCACCAGACGTGAAAACGATACAGGTGGACGTATTCCCAAACAACGCTCCGCTGGTGAATCCTACGTTGAGTAGTTATTTTACAAACGAACTGCAAGACATATATGCTTCGCGTACATCACTCACACAGGTTAAAAATAACGGAGACCTGGTGGTGGAAGGCGAAATAACGCGTTATGACCAGACGTCGGTCGCACCGGTTATAGACCCATCTACGGGAAAAGCTACGGCAGCCAAGGTAAGACTGACCATTGGTGTCAAGGTGCGTTTCTATAACAACAAGGACGAGGAGCAGAACTTTGAACGTACGTATACCAACTTTGCCGACCTGGACGCCAATACCACACTGAGCGGAGGACAGGAACAAGGACTGGTAGAGGAAATAGTGGAACTTATCATTAACCAGATATTTACCGATACGGTAGCACAGTGGTAAGAGTGATGGACAAGGGATTGTATATGCGTTATATGATACACACAGAACTGCTCTCGGGGGACGAGAGCGAGGTATTGCGTGGTGTTGTAGAACGCTATCCTTATTGTCATACGGCACATATGCTGTTGCTCAAAGCGATGCACAACGCCGATGATTTCTCATATCCCAGTCAATTATCACATTCGGCACTTAAAGTGGCCGACCGCACGGCTCTCTTTGAGCTTATCAACAGGATAGATGTACAGAACGTAGCCTACCAAGGCAGTGAACCACAGGTTGAACCACAGAAGGAAGACGCCAAAGACCTAAGCCAATGGGTGGAAGACCAGCGTGGTGACAGAAAGGCAGACGACAATATCTCTACAGATGAACTCATAGACCGCTTTATACAGACGGCTCCGCGTATAAAACCAGCCGAAGAGGCTGTCGAGGTCCCCGAAGCCGAAACGTATGACGTTCCACAACAGGCTATTATGACAGAAACTTTGGCTCGTATTTATCTATCCCAGAAAAAATATGACCACGCTATAGAAGCTTATAGCATTTTAATGTTGAAAAATCCGAAAAAAAGTAGTTTCTTTGCACTCCGAATAGAAGAGATTAAAGAACTGAAGAAAAAAACTAAAATATAAGAGATATGACATTTACATTTTTTGCTGTGATTATCAGCATCGTATGTTTCTTTCTAGTGGTTATCATTATGGTACAGAACCCTAAAGGTGGTGGACTTTCTTCTACATTTGGTGGTTCACAACAGATGATAGGAAGCGTGAGAAAGACAAACGAATTCCTGGACAATGCTACTTGGACACTGGCAAGTGCGATAGCTGTTCTTGCGATTCTATCTACTATCACGCTTAAAACATCGGCATCGGCTACATATGACGACCTAGATATGATGGAACCAAGTGTTCCTCTTGTCGATCCTGCAGCCATTCCTACTCCAGCAGAAACAGTTCCTATGACAGAACTTCCTGCAACAGAAGAAACAGCCGAGTAAGAAAACAACTTACCGAGATAAAAAAGCGATGCCTCGCAAGGCATCGCTTTTTTTATAACAAAAATCTTTGTTTTTTTGTAACCTTTACAGGCTCTCTCACGTCTAATGTAGTGAAAGGGCTTTAATCCCCTCATACGACACTGAATAATAAACAAAAAAAAAAACATAAAATGACAGAAGAAGAAATATTTATAATAGCATTGGCTGGCCTTGCAGTAGGATTGGTAGTATTACTTACCATACCTATTATAATTTTTTTGATAGTCAAAAAAATCCTCAATGACCGTCACAAAGAACGATTGGCGATGATAGAACGTGGTTTTATTATGTCGCAATCTCGTCCCGTCCAAAAGGAACAACCCTCCACCATCATAGATGGTAGCCTGCCACAATCCGACTATCCTCCCTATGGTGTGAAAAGAAACCCTGCCCCACGTCCCGAAGACTCTACCGTTAAATGGATGTATATCATAGGTGGTATAGCGGTAGGTCTTATAGTCTCTTCTATCGTGGTGGACTGGATAAATTACTACACGGTAATGGATACAGGTGGAATAGGATTTTCTATCGTAGTGCTATGTGCCTGTGTAGGATTATACATCTACCATCGTCGTCGTGCAGCCAAAGCCAGAAAAGCTGCCGATGAGACATACTACAATCATTATAGTGAGAAGACAGAAGAGAAAAACTCTTCCAAAGACATCTATACCGAAGACTAAAATTTCTCACTATATAAAACGATGATAGAGGACAGCGTTCTCATAGAAAGGGTTTTGGCTGGGGATACACGCAGCTTTGCATCTATCGTGGATAGATACAAGGATATGGTGTATGCTCTATCTATGCGTATAGCCAAAAACCGTGAAGACGCCGAAGACCTCACACAAGAGATATTTGTCAAGGTTTATATGGGACTACCCTCTTTTAAGGGGGAGTGTCGTTTTTCCACTTGGCTGTTCCGCATAGCATATAACCAAGCCATAGGACTCAAACGCGAGATACAGATACAGACCAGTCCCATAGAAGACTACACGACATTTGACGAAGACGGATACAGCCCTTCTATAAATGCTATGGAGGAAATGAATTCACAGGACAGGATTAAATATATCCAGATGGCTCTGGACAGAATGAAGGAAAAAGAAGCATTTGTTCTCACACTTTTTTATCTCAATGAGCACAGTGTGGCAGAAATTTCCGAGATTTGCAACGTGAGTGTAGCCAATGTCAAAGTCCTGTTACACCGTGCCCGTACACATATGGGAGAGATTCTTACACAGATACTGGATAAAGAAACAATAGCAAACCTCACTTAAATTATGGAAAAGGAAAGACCTACATTTGATAGTATTATGCGTGATGCTCTGGGGGGCATAGGAACATCTATGTCTTTTACCCGACGTGTAATGGTACGCATAGAAACAGAAAAAGAAATGATGCGTATAGCCAGAATGGAACGCATCATTCGCATTACAGGAATCATAGTAGGCATAGTTATAATAGGATTTATAGCCCTTACCGCTGCTATGGCAATGGATATAATACCCAGCTTGACGATGGGCGGCGAAAATATATGGACAGAAACGATTAACGCTTATATACTATCATTAAAAGAAATTCCTCCTACACAATATATAGTAGGCAGCATTACCGTTATGCTGGCAGTGATGGCTTTCATAGCACTGGACCGTGTCCTTAAAAAAGAATACAACTGAACACCATACACCCCAAAATCGGCAGCCTCGGCTGCCGATTTTGGGGTAGTACATACTAAATAACCGCTTTTACCATACGGTCTTTACCGTTTATATCTCGTTTTAACTCCACATTACCATAGCCCATATCCCGCAACATATCCACCGTTTCTCTTCCATAGGCTTGGTTTATTTCAAAATACAACGCTCCACCTGCATTAAGATGAGAAAGAGCCATCTGTGCTATCTCACGATAATACAACAGAGGGTCTGCATCTGGCACATAGAGTGCTATGTGAGGTTCATATTTGGTAACATTGGAATGCATATCACGACGTTCACTATCAAGAACATAAGGAGGATTTGACACTATGATATCATATCGTCCCAGTCTGTTCCATTTATCCCTATCCAATACATCACAATGGAAAAGATTTATATCCACCCCCATCGCCACAGCATTGCCCGTAGCTACACATAGAGCATCTGTAGAAATATCAATACCCTCTACCTGCCAATTTTTTCTCTCGGCAGCCAAACTCACACATATAGCACCACTACCCACACCTATATCCAGCACACTTTTCTTTTGAACGTCATAGTCTGTGAGTATCCAGTCCACTATCTCTTCGGTCTCTCCACGTGGGATAAGCACTCTTTTATCCACAGCAAATATCCTACCATAAAAATAAGCCTTGCCCGTAACATACTGCACAGGTTCGGCACGTTGTAAGGAGTGAAGAGCATCTATAAGCTTTTGAGCACATAGCTCATCTATGCTATCTATCGTAGCGATGCGGCTTCTATTAAACCCGCATATATCCTCCATACATATATAAAATATACTCACTGCCTCACGCTCATCATAAAGCGTAGAAAGCGATGATACATAAAGGTCTTTGATGTGTTTTATGAGCATATCGTGTATATTTTACCTTGTAGGAGGCAAATATACATCAATTTTCTCGTTTTTTCCACGTGAATGTCCCTCGTGCAGTGGTAACCACCCTATGTGCATAGATAAAGGCATACACTCTCATCACATCAAAATCATACACCGTTATAACGTGTAAATCTTGTGAGGAGTCTGAAAACCCCAGCAAGAGTCGTCTATGTGATAACCTGCGTATAAAATAATGATGAGTAAAATCCACCTTTTCTCCCGTAGGAGAATCACTGTGAAGCAGGAGAATATCTCCGCTTAAAAATTCTATCACACTGGAAAAACCTTTGAGCAGGCCATCACTGAAACTCTGACGAAAGATACCAGATAGTAATTCTTCGGTAGAATGAGGGCAAGGGGTGTAGGAATGTGAATCGTTCATAGTCGGTGTTTTTTTGAAGGGCTAGCCAGGTCGTTTTCATCGGGATAATCCCCACGAGAAAGCATTATATTGAGGTTTTCGTTATAAAACCACACCAGGGAAAAAATAAACACCAGACACATATACCATTCCATATAACGAGGAAAACGTCTATGTTCATATCTACGCACCATATACAGATGATAAACAGTAGATGCCGACATAAATATCGCTACCAACGCACTGAAAATAATGGTATATCCCTGGTATGTATCATAATAGAGAGGTATTGACTCCTTGTCCATCGTCCAACCCAATACCCTCATCGTTACAAACGAGACAAAAAAACCAGCCAAGGCACCTATTATGATACTCCCCGTACGATGTATAGTTGAGAGTACATATAGCCTACGCAACAGCGTTATCACCACCAGAGTAATGATACTCACCACGATAGAAACATTGACCATCTCACTTATAAGGCCTCCTATCCCCTCCCCTCCCAATTCTCTTTCCACTCCAGCCCCCATAGCACCCAGTGCAACACCCAACATCACAGCAAACAGCATAGACAGCACCCACGATGCTCGAGGAAACACCATAGCAAATGCCACCGTAAGAGCTCCGCATATAAACAGCAGCACGATAGCCTCCACAGGTATATGTTCTGCCACGCTCCACGAGAGCAACATACAAGCCCCTACCACAAATATCCCAAATAGTATCTTGGATAGCGTGTGGGATTCTCTCATTGTTCTGGGCACACAACCTTTTGAGGCGATATGAGACCATATGCTGTGATGCATAGTTGGGTTTGACGGGTAGTAAGAGGAGCGTTTCATATGGGTTTATAGTAGTGGTTTGGCTATATGAATATACGCATACTTTTTCTAATGAGCAACGCATTTAAGTATGCCTCACATTAAAAAAGCGGCACCCTGCGGGTGCCGCTTTTTTGAAGAGTCTATCTATATACTAGTAGTTATCTCTCTTTGGCTCAAAATATGCCTGTGGGTGTACGCAGGCAGGGCAAGCCTTAGGAGCAGATTTGCCTTTGTGTACATATCCACAGTTGCGGCACTGCCATTCTATTTCTTCATCGCGT
>JAFYKQ010000123.1 GCA_017537565.1 Flavobacteriales bacterium | reverse complement strand
TCACGTGTGCATTTTCAAGAGGTTTTTTACCATAAAGGTCTGTTACACGACCTCGCATAGTCTGTACTCTCTGCTGGGCATATACGTCCTGTGTCGTAAATGTCATAAATGCTGCAAATGCCAGCAGTAGGGGATAAAAACAGATATTTTTATTCATTATATGATAATATGTATTTATGCTTAAATTTTTTTGCGGTTACAAAGTACGTTAGAATTTTAGACATATCCATAACTTTTAAGAATATTTTAGGTCAAAATTAAAAACTACAAATAACGTATAGAAAAACCCCGCTTATTTTGCGATGTTTTTGATACAAAATTCATAACTTTGTATATTCATTGTACGCAAAAGAAAAAACATACATATAAAGATGAACAAAGCAGTATTTGTAGCTACGTCTCACGCACGTAGCGGGAAGACTTCCATATCGTTGGGACTGATGAATATGCTCACCGGTATGACACAAAAGGTGGGTTATTTCCGTCCAGTGATATCAGACTCGGCAGCGGGGGCCAAAGATGAACACATAGAGACGTTCCTTTCATATTTTAATATAGATATGCAGTATGACGATGCCTTTGTCTATACTCGTAGCCAGGTGGAACGCCTTATAAATCAGGGCAAACGCGATATGATAATAAGTCGTATCATAAGCCACTACAAGGCATTGGAAGAGAAATTTGACTTTCTGCTGGTAGATGGTTCTGACTATTATCCCGAAGGCTCTATAGTGGAATTTGAAATAAACCTGGAAATAGCTCACAACCTGGGACTGCCAGCCGTATTGGTCGAAGCACAGAATGACCTGGGTGAAGAAGAACTGCTTTCAAATCTTAATATCATATACAAATCATTTAAGGAGAAAGACATAGACGTTATAGCAGTAATAGCCAATAAGACTACCGATGCTACAAAAAAAATCCGCGAAGACTTATCTATCACCATTAACAATCCAGATGTAATGGTGGCTGCCATTCCTTCAAATCCTCGTCTGGACTGTCCTACTATAGAAGAGATACGTCGCTCTACGGGTGCTCGTATACTGATGGGTGATGTGTACAAAGGAAATATAGTAGAGCACACATCGGTAGGAGCTATGCAGGCCTCAAATTTCCTCAAAGACTTGGCTCCAAATACGCTTGTGGTGGTGCCTGGTGACCGCAGTGACATTCTTATGGCTTCGGTATTGGCAAATGGTTCGACGTTGTATCCCAATATAGCTGGTATCATTCTTACAGCGGGACTACTACCAGACAAGAGCATCATACGATTGTTTGAAAATGCTGCGATTAACATACCTATACTATCGGTTGCAGAAAATACGTTTGATACGGCGGTGGCTATAAACGGCGTCAATGCCCGTATTTATCCTACGAGCATAGAAAAGATAGAGACTATGGTACGTGCTTTCCAGGAAGCGATAGACACCGAAGTGCTTGAAAAGAAAATCATCACATCTACACCAGAGGGTATGACACCAAAGCTGTTCCTGTATAATCTGTATAAGAAAGCACGTATGCAACGCCGCCATATAGTCCTACCAGAAGGTAAGGACGAACGTATAGTAGCAGCGGCTGCTCGTCTTGTTAATATGGATATAGTGGACCTTACTATACTGGGTACACAGGATATGGTAAAAGAGTCTGCAGCACGTGCTGGTGTAGAACTGGATATGTCAAAAATCAATATCATAGACCCTGTAAATAGCGAATACTATGAGGATTTTGTGCAGACATACTACCAGATGCGTAAGGCAAAAGGTGTAACCGAAGAAGCTGCACGTGACACGATGGCCGATGTTTCTTACTTTGGAACGATGATGATATATAAAGGATTGGCAGATGGTATGGTATCGGGTGCGGCACATACTACACAGCATACTATTCTTCCTTCGTTCCAAATCATCAAGACAAAACCGGGTGTGAGCACCGTGTCTTCGGTGTTCTTTATGTGTCTGCCAGACCGTGTGGCTATATTTGGTGACTGTGCAGTGAATCCTAATCCTAATGCACAACAACTGGCCGAGATTGCTATCTCTTCGGCCGAAACGGCACAGGCATTTGGCATAGACCCAAAAGTCGCCTTGTTGTCATATTCGTCCGGTACGTCGGGCAAGGGAGCAGACGTAGAGGTAGTGCGAGAGGCGACAGCCATAGCCCGCGAGAAACGCCCAGACCTTAAACTGGAAGGACCTATACAGTATGACGCTGCGGTGGATATGAAGGTAGGTAAGAGCAAAATGCCAGACTCCCAGGTGGCAGGACAGGCATCGGTGCTTATATTCCCAGACCTTAACACGGGTAACAACACATACAAGGCTGTTCAGCGTGAGACAGGAGCACTGGCTATAGGACCTATGTTGCAGGGACTTAACAAGCCTGTCAATGACCTTTCGCGAGGCTGTACGGTAGATGACATACTCAATACTATTATCATCACAGCCATACAGGCACAGAATAAATAAAAGGAGAAATAACTTTACTGAAACGACAACATAAAACTCTATTAAAGTGAAAATATTGGTACTTAATTCGGGTAGTTCCTCTATCAAATACCAGCTGATAGATATGGACACACGACAGCCTATATCGGCAGGGCTTGTGGATAGAATAGGCCTGGAAGAAGGCTCTATCACTCATAAATATATGCGTGATGGAGAGATGAAAAAAATGGTGGAGACGATGACTATCCCAAATCACACGGTAGGTCTTAAACGTGTGGCCGAACTACTTATGTCATCGGAATACGGCGTAGTATCATCTCCCTATGAAATCCCTGCCGTAGGACATCGTATGGTACACGGTGGTGAATTTATAACAGATACTTGTTTTATCACTCCCGAAGTAGAAGAAAAGGTCAAGGAACTGTATCCGCTGGCTCCACTTCACAACCCACCCACATACCAAGGCTATCTGGTAGCGCGTGAGGTATTCCCAGAGGCTCGTCACGTGGCAGTATTTGATACGGCGTTCCATCAGACTATGCCAAAGAGAGCATATCTATATGCTATTCCAGATAAATTCTACAAGGAACACGGCATACGCAAATATGGTTTCCACGGCACGAGTCATAAATATGTGTCAAGACGCGCGATAGAACTTTTGGGAGGTAAGACAGAAGGAACGCGTGTTATCACGGTGCATCTGGGTAATGGTTGTTCTATGGCTGCTGTAAAGGACGGTAAATGTGTGGATACGACTATGGGATTGGGACCTCTTAATGGTCTTATAATGGGTACGCGTAGTGGAGATATAGACCCATCGGTAGTGTTCCATATGATAGACCAGTTGGGTTATACGTCTGAAGAGGTATCTCGTATCCTTAACAAAGAGTCGGGGCTTAAAGCGATGTTTGGCTCGTCGGATATGCGTGATGTAGAGGACGCATACCACGAGGGAGATGAAAAAGCGTTGTTTGTTCACGAGATGTACTGCTACCGCATACGACAGACGATAGCTGCTTATGCTGCGGCGATGGGAGGCGTGGACGCGATAGTATTTACGGCTGGTGTGGGAGAAAATGCTCCGTTTATACGTATGGGAGCATGCAAAGACCTGGAATTTATGGGCGTGAAGATAGATGTGGCAAAAGATTTGGGACGTAGTCCAGAACCATTTGAAATACAGGCAGATGATTCACGCGTTAAGATTTATGTAATCCCTACCAACGAAGAGTTGGAGATAGCCACACAGACATACAACCTCATTAAAGAGTAAAATGATACACTTGTTAAAACGCCCCTTGCAAGGGGCGTTTTTTTTATGGGAAACTATATCATTACTTGATGAAAAAATCGTAATTTAGCATCGCAAATCATAATAACTCATCAATAAATGAAAGAACTTAAACAACCCAAGGAAATCGCTCCAGCCAAAATCTATGCTTATGATGAAGACGGAGTAGTGTATGTGCTTCAACACCTGCGTAATATCTATGGTTTCAAACCCATATTGCGAGGATTCGCATTTTCGGAATACTCGTCATTTCACTCCCGTGATGCTATAAAGAGTGCTCTTGATGATGGGCAGAAAGTGCTGGAATTTGACTCCCAAGCAGATTTTTTTGACTATTATTCTTCTCGTAATCTCAAAGACCCTGTAGCAAAATAGTAATAATCTTAATTTATGACACATAAAAACGCCTCGACCACTGCTCGAGGCGTAAATTTTTATTATCAATAATAGTGTTCATCACAAATATATTTAGTACTTTTGATAGTTCAAACATTTGATTAAAAAATCTATACATATGTCAGAAAAAAAATCTATATCCACACACGTTAAATCTACTTCAGGAGTAGATGTATCGCACTGTTATCAGTGTGGAAAATGTACCGCAGGCTGTGTGCAGGCAGAACGTATGGACTATCCTCCGCAATATATTATGAGACTATTGCAGACGGGTAGTGAGGAAAACTATGAAAAAGTACTACGTTCTCGTAGTATATGGGTGTGCCTTAATTGCGAAAACTGTTATGAGCGTTGCCCACAGAGCATAGACATACCACACGTTATGGATATGTTACGTGAAGAATCATTAAAACGTGGCATAGCACACAAGGACGCCAGCAAGATAATAGCTTTCCATCGTTCGTTCCTATCACAGATAAAGAACACGGGACGTCTATGGGAAGTAGGTATGGAGGCCGAATACAAATTACGTACGATGGACCTAATGCAAGACGTAAAACTTGTTCCATCTATGCTCTCCAAAGGCAAACTTTCCATTCTTCCCGAAGTGATAGTGGACAAGGCTGCCGTTAAAAAGATATTTGACCGTACTGTAGGTGTAGAAAAAGAAAAATAAGATATGGAAAAAGTAGGATTATACCCAGGTTGCTCCCTGAAAGGCTCATCGAGAGAATACGGCGAATCTGTCGTAGCACTTGCTCGTGTGCTGGGATTGCCACTGGAAGAAATAAAAGACTGGAACTGTTGTGGAGCTTCATCGGCTCACGCTGTAAGCAAAGAGCTGTCCTTGGCTCTTCCTGCACGTGTGTTGTCATTGGCTGCAGCACAAGGTTATAAAGAGCTATTGGTGCCTTGTGCGGCTTGTTTTTCACGTCTTAAAACGACACAACACACTCTTATGGGTGATGATGAGCGTCGTAAAAAGATAGAAGACATTATAGGAGCAGAAGTAGGAGGTGTGAAGATACTTTCGGTGATGGAATGGTTGGAAAAATATGCGATAGATGCCATCAAGGAAAAGATGAATCACCCTATAAAGGCTCGTGTGGCTTGTTATTATGGTTGTCTGCTGGTACGTCCTTCTGGAGTGATAAAGGGAGACAGAGTAGAAGACCCACAGTCACTGGATAATCTGGTGAAATTGGCTGGTGCTACACCTATCGACTGGGCTTTCAAGACCGAATGTTGTGGTGGAGGTATGTCGATAGCAGCGACCGAAACGGTAGGTAAACTATCGGCTGCGGTGATGGAAGATGCTACACATCGCGGAGCCAAAGCCATAGTGGTGGCTTGCCCTATGTGTCATTCAAATCTGGATATGCGTCGTCCTTACATCAATAAAAATATGGAAAAGGCGACAGATGTACCGGTGCTGTATATAACACAACTGCTGGGAATGGCCTGCGGTCTTACGGCAGAGGAAGTGAGCGTGGGACGTCATTTTGTTAATTATAAAGAAGAAGAGATATGTCAAAAATAGGAGTATTTGTATGCCATTGTGGCGAGAACATAGGCGGTACTGTCGACTGTGAAAAAGTAGCACAGGAAGCTGCCAAAATACCCGGAGTAGAGGTATCTACAGACTATAAATATATGTGTAGTGACCCCGGTCAGACGATTATTAAAAACGCTATCAAGGAAAAAGGTCTGGACGGTGTTGTGGTGGCGGCTTGTTCTCCTCGTATGCACGAGAGTACGTTCCGTGCGGCTTGTAGTGAGGCTTGTCTTAACCCTTATATGTGTGAGATAGCCAATATACGTGAACACTGCTCTTGGGTACATGAAAAAGGCGAGGCAACGACACAGAAAGCACTGGACCTGGTGCGTATGCAGGTGGAAAAGGTGAAAAAAGACCTTCCGCTGTCTACTATCAAGGTGCCTGTAACCAAAAAGGCTCTGGTGATAGGTGGTGGTATAGCAGGTATTCAGGCTGCGTTGGATATAGCCAATGCGGGACACAAAGTCATACTTGTAGAAAAAGAACCATCGATAGGAGGTCATATGGCTCAACTTTCAGAGACTTTCCCTACGCTGGACTGTTCACAGTGTATCCTTACACCTCGTATGGTGGAAGTGGCACAGCACCCAAATATCACGCTTTATACATATGCCGAAGTAGAAGGTCTGGAAGGATTTATAGGAAACTTCAAGGCTCGTATACGTCTTAAAGCACGTAGCGTAGATTTGGAAAAATGTACAGGTTGCGGTATGTGTACGACCAAATGTCCTACCAAAAAAGTTCCTAGCGAATTCAATGCTCTTATGGGATTGCGTACGGCTATCTATGTCCCTTCACCACAGAGTGTACCAAACAAGCCTACGATAGATAAAGAACACTGCGTTTATTATAAGACAGGTAAATGTAAACTGTGTGAAAAGGTATGTCCTACTGGAGCTATTACGTTTGATGCACCAGATGAAATCATTACAGAAGAAGTAGGAGCAGTGGTAGTATGTACGGGATTTGACGTGGCACCTACCAGCGAATTTTCTGAATATGGCTATGGACGTTACAAGGACGTGATAACAGGCCTACAATTTGAACGTCTGGCATCGGCATCAGGTCCAACGATGGGTGAGATACGTCGTCCGTCAGACGGTACTGTCCCCAAAAAGATAGTATTTGTGGCCTGTGCGGGTTCTCGTGATGCTGCAAAAGGACGTCCTTATTGTTCCAAGATATGCTGTATGTACACAGCAAAACACGCTATGTTGTATCAACACAAGGTACATGATGGAGAATCTTATGTATTCTATATGGACATACGCGCGGGAGGTAAGAACTATGACGAGTTTGTACGTCGTGCGATAGAAGATGACGGTGTAAACTACATAAGAGGTCGTGTGGCTCGTGTGTATGAAAGAGATGGCAAACTGATAGTTAAGGGTGTAGATACACTTTTGGGTGGTGAGCAGGTAGAGATAGAGGCAGATATGGTAGTGTTGGCTACTGCTGGTGTAGCCAATAAAGGTGCCGAAGACCTGGCTCAAAAACTGCATATTTCTTATGACAAATACAATTTCTTTGCCGAGGCACACCCAAAACTTAAACCAGTAGAAACCAATACGGCAGGTATATTCTTGGCTGGTGCGTGTCAAAGTCCAAAGGATATTCCAGACACTGTTGCAGCGGCATCGGGTGCGGCAGTAAAAGTGGCAGCATTGTTCTCCAAAGACCAGTTGTTGCGTGAGCCTGTGGTGGCAGTGGTGAACCGTATGGCTCCACCGGTATTCTCTACTTGTGTGGGTTGTAGCCTGTGTGTGGATATATGTCCATATAGTGCTATCACGATGGAAAACATCAAGGATAGAGGCGGTAACGTCATCAAGACTGTCGCATCTATTAACCCTGGATTGTGCCAAGGCTGTGGTACTTGTGTGGCATTCTGCCGTAGCAAGAGCATAGACCTGCAAGGCTTCTCAAACGAAGAGATGTATTCCAGCGTTATGGCCGCACTTCATGAATAGTAACTGCATAAATATACATAGAAATGGATAACAAAGATTTTGAACCCAAGATAATAGCTTTTGTATGTAACTGGTGTACTTATGCAGGTGCAGACCTCACGGGTACCAGCCGTATGAAATATGCTTCAAACGTACGTGTGGTACGCTTTCCTTGTACTGGACGTATAGACTTTATGTTACTGCTCAAGGCATTTGCACAGGGAGCAGACGGTGTGATAGTTTCTGGTTGCCACCCAAATGACTGCCACTATACGGCAGGTAATTTCCACGCTCGTCGTCGATGGATAGTATTACGTGGATTGATGGATTTTCTGGGTATAGATATACGCAGAATACGTTTCTCGTGGGTGAGCGCTGGTGAAGGTGCCAAATGGGCTCAATTGGTTAATGAACACGTGGAAACGGTGAGAGAATTGGGACCTTATGAAGATTATAAAAAAGCTGCAGACTACTTAAAAGAAGGAGTGTACAATGGATAAACTTAAAGCAAAACTTAAAGAATGGCTTGAGGCGGGGGAGATAACTCTGGCCATAGGATATAAACAGGGTACGCGTGAGGCACGTCCTTTCTTCTGTCGTACGGCCGAAGATGTAGAACAGATGGTGTTCTCAAACGACTTCCAACCAAACCTGGCAGTATATCTATCCAAAAAAGAAGTCGTAAAAGACGAAAAAGTAGCGATAGTATGTACGATATCTGCATTGCGTAGTATAGCTTATTTGGCACGTGAAAACCAGATAGGACAATCCCAATACAAGATTATACACCTATCTCCAAACGACGAACTGATGATATTCCGTTCGCCTTGGGATATAGATGCATACATAGAGGAGATACCTTCTACTCCTAGCGAAGAAGACCGTCGTGTGATAGAGATGCTGGACGCTATGACTCCTAGCGAACGCTGGGCGTGGTGGGCTGCTCAGTTCTCAAAATGTATCAAGTGTTATGCTTGTCGTGCGGCGTGTCCTATGTGCTACTGCACACGTTGTATAGTTGATAACAACCGTCCACAGTGGATAGACCCATGGGCGTCACCGCTATCCAATATGGAATGGCAGATAAACCGCGTGATGCACTTGGCTGGACGTTGTGTGGGCTGTGGTGCTTGTGGAGCTGCTTGTCCAGAAGGCATACCGGTACACCTTCTTAACCGTAAGATACTGGACAACATAGAAGAAAACTTCGGAATGCCAGCAGGTATTGCCCCTCGAGAAGGCGCTGTACTTAACACTTACAAACCAGAAGATAAAGAAAACTTTATAAAATAGACATATGGATACACTATATATAAAAAAGAGCGATATAGCTGTGTGGTGGGCAGCCATCAAGGGTGCGTGTGACCACGTAGTGGCTCCTGTGAGAAAAGACCGTGTGGTGGAATTTGCTCGCGTAGAAAACTATGAGGAAATAGCGACAGACTATGTACAGACTACCCGTAGTGCCAAAGAAGTACTTTTCCCACGTACAGAACGTCTTTTCTCTTACCAGAAAAATGGTCGTGATATAGAGGTTAAAGATTTTGACCCACAGAGTGTCCCTGTACAGGTATTGTGGCAGGTGCGTCCTTGTGATGCAGCATCGGTATTTCCTCTGGACGCTGTGTTTAACTGGGATTATAAAGATGTGATGTACAACACACGTCGTGAGCGTACGACGATAGTGGCAGTGTCTTGCTCTACGGCAGACGAATACTGTTTCTGTACATCGGTAGGTGGAGGTGCTGGCGATACACGTGGCAGCGATATACTACTCACATACACTACCGATGGAGCAATAGTAGAGGTAGTGACAGAAAGAGGAGAAAAACTGGTAGCATTGTCACAGAATCTATTTACGGCATATACGGCTGGGGATAAAGATAGTTATTTGGCGAGTGTTCCACAGGTTTTTGATGTAGAAAAACTGAAGGAAAAGATGCACGGTATGTTTGATTCTACGGTGTGGAAAGAGCAGTCTGAAAGATGTTTGGGCTGTGGAGCCTGTGCATATGTGTGTCCTACTTGTTCTTGTTTTGACATACAGGAAAATCCTAAAGGCAGTTGTGGAGAGAGATTGCGTTGCTGGGATTCTTGTGGATTTGCACAGTTCACGCTACATACATCGGGACATAATCCACGTTCTACACAGGCATCTCGTTGGCGTCAGCGATTGATGCACAAATTCTCATATATACCACAACGTCAGGATTCGTTGGGTTGTACTGGTTGTGGACGTTGTTCACGTGCTTGCCCGGTAGATATGAACATTAAAGAACACCTTTCTTCGATAGACAAAATACAGTAAAGACTATGTGTAATTGTAAAGATAAAAACATATACCTGCCATATATGATGCAGGTGGAGAAAGTAACGGTAGAGGCTCCTGGTGTAAAGACATTGCGTCTTAAATTCAAGAACGAAGAGGAAGGAAATGCATTTGAGTTCCGTGCAGGACAGTTTGCCGAATATTCTGCAATAGGAGATGGAGAGTGTACGTTCTGTATAGCTTCGCCTTCTACACGCAAGGGTTATGTAGAGTGTACGTTCCGTCAGGCGGGTCGTGTGACATCATCTCTTGCCAAACTGGAAGAAGGAGATACGATGGGATTCCGCGGGCCATTTGGTAATTATTTCCCTATGGAAGAGTGGAAGGGCAAAAACCTGTTGTTTATAGCAGGTGGTATAGCATTGCCTCCTATGCGCAGCGTGATATGGACCGCACTGGACGAACGTGAAAAATATGGCGATGTAACGATAGTATATGGAGCCAAAACGGTAGCCGACCTGGTCTATAAACACGAACTGAAAGAATGGGAAGACCGCGAAGACGTAACACTTATCACGACTGTTGACCCAGGAGGAGAGACTCCAGACTGGAAAGGCAAGGTAGGATTTGTGCCTACGGTGGTGGGAGAAAGTCCTATAAATGCCGAAAACACAGTAGCGATAGTGTGTGGACCTCCTGTAATGATAAAATTCACGTTCCCGGTACTTGAAAAATTGGGATTTGACAAGAAAAACATATATACGACACTGGAAAACCGTATGAAGTGCGGTGTGGGTAAATGTGGACGTTGTAACGTAGGCAAGATGTATGTATGCAAGGACGGTCCTGTATTTTCGGCGGTGGATTTGGCAGAACTACCAGATGATTTTTAGACAATAGAATCGTCATTGAGATGAATTATAAAAATTAACATAATAAAAGGGTAGTGGGGAACTCCTCACTACCCTTTATTTAATACAACACATTATATGAAAAAGATACTTAAATATTCCACACTATTGTTGCTGTGTGCAGCGGTATTCTCTTGTAGTAAAGGAGTTTCAGACCCAGATCCCGAACCCGAACCAGAAAATCCTGTTATCACACGTCCCGATATGAGTAAAGTCCAGAAAGCTCCTGCCGAGATGCGTGCCATATGGATGGCTACGGTTTATAATATAGACTGGCCTTGGACAAAAAACAATGTTTCGGCACAGAAACAGCAGTACATAGAGTATCTGGATATGTTTAAGCAGTATAATCTCAATACTGTCATAGTACAGATACGTCCTGCGGCCGATGCATTTTTTGATTCTGAAATAGACCCTTGGAGCCAGTATCTTACAGGCACACAAGGTCAAGACCCGGGGTATGATGTGTTGCGTTTTCTTATAGATGAGGCCCATAAACGCGGTATGGAATTTCACGCTTGGATGAATCCATATCGTGTAACACCCGATAGGAAATCGGCTCGTTTTCACAATAAAAGTATAGCGGTACGCCACCCCGAATACACGTTTGAATATGGAGAAAGCCTGCTGCTATTGCGTCCCGGCCTACCCGAAGTGCGTCAATATCTACTAGATGTGATAGAAGAAGTTATCACAAAATATGATATAGACGGGTTGCATTTTGACGATTATTTCTATCCTTATCCTGAAAGCGGAGCTTCGTTAAATGATGCAGAGGAATATGCTCGCTATGGTGCTGGATTTTCAAATATAGATGACTGGAGACGAAACAACGTAACACAGTGCATAAAGGAAATAAGCGAACTGATACGTTCACGACGTCCCGATATGGTGTTTGGTGTGAGTCCATTTGGTACTTGGAAACATAACACACAGGACCCTGCTGGTTCTCCGTCCAAAGGCTCGACCAACTATTATGACATATATGCCGATGTACGTCTGTGGTGTGAAAAAGGTTATCTGGACTATATAGCCCCACAGCTTTACAATGCTACAACTAGTACAGCACAGCCATTTGTAGAGATGGTGCAGTGGTGGGGTAAAAATACGTTTAATACACCGGTGTTTATAGGGCAGGGTATATATCGTTTTGAGACAGAGGCTTCTACTACGGCATATCGTTCGGTAAATGAGCTTAACAAACAGATAAGTGCCATACGCAATACCAAAGGAGTGATGGGTAGCTTCCTTTACAACTCAAACTCTTTCAAGGCCAATAGACTGAATATACGTGGAGAATTTTCCAAGTTGTATAAAAACCCTACACTTATACCGTTTATGGGACGTAAGACAGCCGAAGAACCTACTGCCCCACAGAATGTAGCGATAAATGGTGTGACTATATCTTGGAGTGCTCCTAAAGACAAGACGTGGAAAGCGGTAGTGTATAACGTGTCTTCGTCGGCATATGCTACGCCTGTCGCCATAACCAGTGCCCAGGCTGCCACAATTTCCGAAAAAGGATTCTACGCCGTAACGTTTGTAAATGAAGATAACGTAGAGGGTAGTTTCTCTACGCTGGTAGAAAAGAAATAATATTTATAACCATAAAAAAAGACGCCCCGCCGGGGCGTCTTTTTTTTTATAGTCAATTCCTATTTTCTTTTTGACTTTTTATTGGCTGTTTTTTCTTTCTCTACATCTCCCTGTATGATGGTCATCTCGTCCAGTAGGTATCCTGCACCTCCTACCTTATCTATCAACCATAGGACATAACGTATGTCAACCATTATGTTACGACATATAGAAGCATCATAGTTAAGGTCACTCATCGTTCCTTCCCATAGACGGTCAAAGTTAAGACCTATAAGCTGACCATAGGCATTGATGGCTGGAGAACCGCTGTTACCACCCGTAGTGTGGTTGGTAGCGATGAAACATACAGGCATACGGCCTTCACCATCGGCATAGCGACCATAGTCTTTTGATTGGTATAGTTCCAGGACTTTGGCAGGGAGGTCATATTCAAAATCTCCAGGTATGTATTTTTCTATCACACCGTCCAGATATGTCTGTGGGATATAGTATATACCATCACGAGCCTGCATACCTTTCACCTGTCCATACGAAGCACGCAATGTAAGATTGGCATCGGGGAAAAATGCTTTACCTGGGAATGCCTCCATCTGTGCAGCCATATAACGTTTCATAAGGAATGCTATCTGGTTATTGGCTTCGTTATAGACAGGTAGGACTTTTTCTGTCATCATATTATTTATGCTGGAATAAAATACACCAAGAGGGCTTTCAGCCAATTCTTTTTTACGTGTTTCGGCATCTTTTTTATACCAGTTCTCTATGCCTTCTTTTGTAAATAGAGCATCGCTATATATCTTTTCGGCTACTTAGTTCCAGTCTTCGCCACATTCTTTATAGATAGCACTTACATCTTCTGGTACAAACTGTGAAGGAATGTTTTTCTTCCAAAAATCTGCCAAAAGAACAAATGCACGACGGTCTATAGGTAGTGTACGACTATCTAGAAGTGAAAGAGCCGTCTTTTTATAACGTTCTACTATGTTAAGGTCCTTACTAGAAAGTAAGCGAGATAGTGCAGAATATAGTTTGTAAGCATCTGACAGCGAAGAAAATTCGCTAGTTATATCATAGGCTATACCATATGGCAGTAGTTTCTCATACTGTGAATACAGGTCGTTTAATAGTTGTGTATTTTCTGGACGTTTACCCACTTCGGTAGATAGAAAATCGGCTTCGTAACGTTTCTTTTTATCAAATCCTTTGGTGCGGTTCAGCCCCAGAGATTCACCCTGCCATTTCTTCCAAGCATTGGCAACACTAGAATAACGGTTGGCATAGAGTAGTTTGGTAGTATCATTTGCACGCATCTCTTCACCCCATACTTTAAGAGCGATATCTCTCATACCTACCTTTACAGGGTTGCGATGATTGGCTGTCTGTTCCAGTGCAGGAGCAGGCAGATATTCATCTGTGCGACCAGGGAAACCAAATACCAGTGTAAAGTCTCCCTCTTTTACACCGTTAAGCGATATAGGGAAAAAGTGGTCTGGACGATATGGTACATTATCTGCCGAAGGAGCAGCAGGACGGTTGTTCTTGTCTGCATAGATACGGAATACCGAAAAATCTCCCGTATGACGAGGCCACACCCAGTTGTCTGTCTCACTACCATACTTACCTACCGAAACCGGAGGACAACCCACCAGACGTACGTCGCTATATGTCTCACGTATGAACATAAAGTAACGATTATCCTTAAAGAATGGTTTAATCTCTATGTTCTGCCATTCCTCGCGGCGGGCAGTATCGCGTATAGCACGTAAATTTTGGTTTATTTTTTCATTGCGGGCAGCGATGTCCATATCATCTGTCACACCACTAAGAGCGGCTTCTGTTACTTCTTCTATACGTTTTATAAACGTTACCGAAAGCGAAGGATTGATGAGTTCTTCACTTTTATCTTTGGCCCAGAAACCATTTTGTAGTATGTTGTTCTCCATAGTAGAGTGGGCGGCTATAACAGAATAACCGCAGTGATGGTTTGTAAGTAGCAGACCTTCGGCTGAAACGACTTCACCTGTACAGCCTCCACCAAATAGCACCACGGCATCTTTAAGCGAAGAGTGATTTACAGAATAGATATCATCGGCATCTATTTTCATACCTAGAGATTTCATCTCGGTCTCGTTGAGCTTTTTAAGAAAAAGCGGTATCCACATACCTTCGGCAGCTGTAAGAGTGATAGCTGCACCCATAAAAAAGGCTATGGACAGGATAGATTTACGTATATTCATCGTTTGTGTATTTAATGTTTTTATTTTTTGCGAAAATACTTAATTTTGCACATTAGACCAAATAACATTACATCATAAATGAGCGAAGAAATAGTAAATCTCACAGAGAGTGAAAAATCACTCAATTTCATAGAGACTGTAATAGAAGAAGATATACGCAATGGCAAGAACGATAGTGCGGTACACACTCGTTTCCCTCCCGAACCAAACGGATACCTGCATATAGGTCACGCCAAAAGCATTTGCCTTAACTTTGGTATAGCAAAAAAATATAACGCTCCTTGCAACCTGCGTTTTGACGATACCAACCCTGCAAAAGAAGACCAGGAATATGTTGATTCTATAAAACGAGATGTAGAATGGCTTGGATTCAAGTGGGACGGTACAGAACGTTATACGTCAGACTATTTTGACCAGTTGTATGAGTGGGCGGTAAAAATGATTAAAGAGGGCAAAGCATATGTTGACCACCAGACGAGCGAAGAGATAGCCGCACAGAAAGGCGAACCTACTGCTCCTGGTACAGAAAGCCCATATCGTAACACCAGCGTAGAGGAAAACTTGGCAGAATTTGAAAAGATGCGTTCTGGTCAGTATCCCGATGGTGCCTGTGTGCTACGTGCCAAGATAGATATGACTTCGCCAAATATGCATATGCGTGACCCTATTATGTATCGTATCATTCACGCAAGTCATCATCGTACGGGAGATAAATGGTGCATATACCCTATGTATGACTATGCTCACGGACAGAGCGACTATGTGGAAGGCATTACACACTCTATATGTACACTGGAATTTGAGGTGCATCGTCCGCTGTATGAATGGTTCTTGGACCAGGTATATGATGGAGGACATCGTCCACGTCAGTGGGAGTTTGCTCGTCTTAATATG
>JAFYKQ010000122.1 GCA_017537565.1 Flavobacteriales bacterium | reverse complement strand
TTATCGGACTGCCAACAATGGCTTTACCCAAAATGTGAGCGGAAAGGAATTTTTCTTTGGGAGTTTTTTGTGAAATGAGAGAATATGAGTACCTTTGTCATACAGAAAGAGTTATTTGAAGTTATGCAAAACGCAGAAGACCAAAACACTCTGTATATTGCTAATTCGTAACCCAATACACATTCAACCAAAAGGTCGTTATTCATTCTCAATAATTTAGACCTTTTTCGTAACTTCTGTTTACAAGCATACGAGAAAGTAACTAGAAAACAGATAATAAGAATAGCTGGTAGGGCGTTCTCTAGAAAATTAGGATGGATAGGCGTCGCACTTACCGTAGCAGATATTTCTGGCTGTATTGCATCACTTTATGAATAATAAAATTAAACAATCATGGAAGCAAATATAATACTTTGGTGGGCAGGACGTGAAGTCTTATTTGACACATTGGTGGCAATATGTATTATAGGGTTATCATTGGGTATTGTGTATAGAATACTCAAAACCAAAACTTTTGACTGCATAAATAGACGTCTGGCATTTTCATTATTATTGACCATAACATTTGTATATAGATATTCTTTGTATGATACGGAATATTATATGCCCATTATACAGACAATACTTAACTGTGGACTGATACTATTTACCGTGGCTCTTATAGCCGAGGCGGTAGTTACAGGAGTGAGAAATCACTCATGGGAAGGAGTGAACTTTTATGCTGCTCATTTACTATATGCTATGATGTATATCATTCTGGGTGTATTTCTCCCATCAGATATGGAAATGGAAACTATATCTGTATGGTGGCTCATACCTTTTATGGTAGGTCTGGCAGTAGCTGTGTACAATTCTGTGTACATAGAAAAACATAAACAGGGAGTCTTTTCTATGATGGCAGGACACGTATGTACCTTTATATATGCTCTGTTGGTGTTTTTTATAATAAAATTCCAGTTTTTTAATTGATGAAAAACAGCTGATTATAAATGCTTAAAAGTATGTAAGATGGAAACAATAATATTTGGAGCAGTATTTAAGTTTGCAGTCTTGATAATCATTACGCTGGTAGTCTTTGGTTATTCTCTATGGAGAATTTATAACTGGACGGGCTGGGCACAAGAGAGAAAGGTGATAAGCATATATCCATTTTGTGCCATATACTTTCCTCTTTTATTCATATTTCCAGATGAAACTTCCACTTGGGCAGCCATTATATTATATGCAGTGACAACTACATATATGTCCATTGTGCTATTTATAAATGCTATATGGGCTACCATTAAAGACACTTATGACCTGTATGGAGTATTATTGTATATGGTGTCTAGTATGTTTTTGACTATGTCTATATGGGTGGGTATAGTAAGTGAATTTAATAATTTATAAACTTATAATATTACAAGTGAAATGGGGAAAACAGAATCTATAATACTGGGATTTATCTTGGTCGCCATATACTTGGTGTATAAACTGTTGAAAGCATACAAGCAAAATCCTGTGTGGAGTGAGGTACGTGGGATTGTGTGTTCTGTCACCATTCTGCTTACGTGGGTGGCACAACATGTAGAGATGACTTGGCCGTCCAGCATTGCGACATATATTCTTTATGGTATGGGAGCGGTGATGATATTGGTGGCGGTCTATATGATATGCCTCGCTTTATCTGCACTTAAAGAAACAGGGCAATGGGCTGCCGCTAGACCTCACGTTCATATTATGCTCTATGCAGTGGCAACGGTTTTGTTTTTTATCATCGGCCCATTGATAGAGAATACAGCCGAGGTATATGTGTGGTTGGTATTTGTGGTGATATTTGGACTAGTGGCATTGTGGCAGATGATATGGCTTACATACACCAAGATAGATTATAGTCCTTTTACATATTGGACAGCAGGGGTGGCATTGGCGATGTATATCATGATGTTCCTGTATGCTTACGTAGAAATACTATGATGAT
>JAFYKQ010000121.1 GCA_017537565.1 Flavobacteriales bacterium | reverse complement strand
GATAACGGCTTTCGTGGAATGCCTCTACTTCAGAAATTTTTCTCCAAGCTGTTGCTATAGCAGGGAAACCTTCTGAATCGGCTACTTTGGCAAATTCTGGATATAGTTCTGTCCACTCTTCGTTTTCACCGGCAGCGGCAGCACGTAGATTTTCCATAGTATCACCTATCACACCGGCAGGATATGCAGCTGTGATTTCCAGCATACCACCTTCTAGGAATTTAAAGAAACGTTCGGCGTGTTCTTTTTCCTGTTCGGCTGTTTCTTCAAATACGGCAGCTATCTGCTCATATCCTTCCTTACGAGCCTTTGAAGCAAAGAATTTATAACGTGAACGTGCCTGTGATTCACCAGCGAATGATTTAAGCAGGTTCTTTTCGGTTTCTGTACCTTTAACACTTTTCATAATATCGATTTGTTTTTAATTGTTGTTATTCTGTTTTTAATAATTAAGTGCAAATCTATAATAATTTTTTTAAAGAAAAACATCTTCTCTCTATTTTTAGAGAATCATTTAATTTTTTATTCTGGTAGTGTAAAATGTAAAAGATTTTGCATATTTTTGGAATTCAATAACCAAGACCATTTTAAGATGAAAAAAATCCTTACATTACTCTTTATCATAGCAGTCTCTGTATCTATCTATGCCCAATCCAATACCCGCCATCTGGCTTTTCCACAATTTGTAGAGGGTGTGGTGTATTTTAAGGACGGCGGACGTCTAGACTCCCATCTTAATTACAGTCTTATATGGGACAAACTGCTCTTTATGGAAAATGGCGAAGTGATGCAGGTAAACAATGCCGATAAAATTTCTCACGCTCTGCTGGCAGGACATGTTTTCATACCAGTGGGAGATGTATTCTATCAGGTCATTCGCGAGGGAGATGACGGTCTGTATTTTCAATACCACGGCAAACTAATCCCAGCCGGTGCTCCATCGCTCTATGGCACCACCTCACAGACATCGGGAGCATTGTCACTGGCCGAAGTAGGTGTTGTCGCTACCAAACTGGAAATGCCTGCCCAGTATAAAGTCCAGGTAGAGAACCAATACCTATGGTATCGCAATGGCAAATACACTCCTTTCACCACCGTAAAAGAGATATGCAATGCATTCCCTGGCCACGAAAAAGAAATAAAAACCTTTATAAAGGAGAAAAAAATACGCCTACGTAGCCACCAGGAGTACCTAGACGTACTCGATTTCTGCATAAGCATAAGATAAACTGACATTTTGTCATATTTTAAAGGGTTAATTCGTATCTTTGCATACGGATTAACCCTATGTATTTCTATGAGCATAACACACGAAGTATCTATACAAGAAATCAAACAGCGGTTTGGTATCATAGGCACTCACCCTGCCCTGGACCGAGCCATAGAAAAGGCTGCGATAGTGGCCTCGACAGATATATCTGTGCTGGTAAGTGGGGAGAGCGGTGTAGGTAAGGAAAACATACCACGCATCATACATATGCTCTCTGCCCGTAAACACCGCCCTTACATAGCAGTAAACTGTGGCGCTATACCCGAAGGCACGATAGAAAGCGAGCTTTTCGGTCACGAGAAAGGTGCTTTTACAGGAGCTGCCGGCGCTCGCAAAGGTTATTTTGAAGTGGCCGATGGAGGAACTATTTTCCTGGACGAGGTAGGCGAATTGCCGCTTATGACACAGGTGAGATTGTTACGTGTCCTGGAAACAGGGGAGTTTATGAAAGTAGGTTCATCGGTAGTGCAGAAGACAGACGTGAGAGTCGTGGCTGCCACAAACCGAGATATGTCCCGTGCCATACACGAAGGCCACTTCCGCGAAGACCTATACTATCGTCTCAATACGGTAGAGATAAACCTGCCTCCACTACGTAACCGCAAGGAAGACATACATATGCTTTTCCGTCGTTTTGCAGCAGATTTTGCCGAGCGATATAAAATGCCTCCTGTACGCCTATCCCCAGATGCAGTGGAACTGCTGGAATCATATCATTGGCCAGGGAACGTACGTCAGCTACGCAACTTTACCGAAGAGATTTCCATTATGGAATCAAACAAATATGTCGATGCTACGGGACTGGCTGCATATCTCCCAGATATAACACACAATGCCTCACATCTACCATCTACCATATCACGTTCCAGGGTAGATGCAGACATTGATATAGAGCTGTTAAAACACCAGATAAATGAATTGAGAGGCGAGGTAAACGACATAAAACGCCTGCTCTCCACGTTTATGGGAGCTACATCGACAGATGCTTTCCAGGGGTCTATCATAGGAAATGTACATCGTGCTGCACTACCTGCCTACATAGGACAACAAGAGGAGCGTGATGATGAAGATGTTGAAAACTATTCTATCTCACCAGATAAGACCATCATAGACATCTCTCACATAGACAAGGAAGACGAAGAAGAAGGAGCGTTCCTACTGGAGAAAAACGAGATACAGATGATACGTCTGGCACTGGAAAAACACCGTGGTCGCCGCAAAGACGCTGCTCGCGAATTGGGTATTTCTGAACGTACGCTATACCGCAAGATTAAACAGTATGACCTAGATAAATAAGGTATGAAGATAAAACTCATAGCGGTAGGGAAGACAGACAGCAGTGCCATAGAGGGGCTTTATAACGAGTACATCAAACGCCTGTCCCGTATGGGTGATTTCTCACTGGAAATTATCCCCGATGTAAAAAACACAAAAAACCTCTCACAAGTAGAACAAAAGACTCGCGAGGGAGAGGCTATACTCTCATCTGTGAGTAGTACAGACATTGTCATACTGCTGGACGAGAGAGGCCGTGAATACACATCTATGGAATTTGCAGCATACCTGCAGAAACACATGAACAGTGGGATACGCACATTGTGTTTTGTCATAGGAGGCCCTTATGGATTTTCTGATGCGGTCTATAATCGTGCAAACGGCAAGATAAGCCTATCCCGTATGACGTTCTCCCACCAGATGATACGTCTGTTTTTCATAGAACAGATATATAGGGCTCACACCATTATGGCAGGACTACCATATCACCATCAGTAGTAAAATAAACAAAAGATTAAAAGATATGTATAAGAAACTATTTATCATCACATTGGCTCTATGTATGAGTTCTTGTGTAAGCAAAAAAGTATATACAGACCTCGATGCCAGATACCGAGCTGCCATAGAGGAAAACGAAAAACTATCTAGAGAAAACCAAGAGAACAAGTCTTCATCGGCACGTTATAAAGGGCTGCTAGAGACGGCCAATGCCGAACTTGAAAACCTACGCAAGACCTATTCTGAAAAAGAAAAAGCATACACTTCTCTCAAGGAGCAGTACAACACACTGCAATCATCATATATAGACGCTCTTAAAAACAAGGAAAACCTTATGGACGCGTCCTCTCGTATGAGTCGCGAGTATGAAGACAATCTACGCCGCCAGCAAAGTGCGATAGATTCACTTTCGGCAGAACTATCGGAAAGAGAAAAAGACTTACGTTCTCGTGAGGCTCGTGTGGCACAGTTGGAAAATATGATAGGAGGAGTACAGGCCAAACTTGCTTCGCTTAAAAACGAACTAATGAAAGCTCTCGTGGGATATGAAGGTAAGGGACTAACGATAACACAACGCAATGGCAAGATTTACATTTCACTGGAAAACAGGCTGCTATTTCCCTCGGGTAGTTGGCAGGTAAATAGCGAAGGTCGCCGTGCGATAGATGAAATATCCCAAGTACTGGTATCTCGTCCAGATATCAAGATAATGGTAGAAGGTCATACAGATGACGTGCCATACAAGACTGGTGCTGTTATAAAAGACAACTGGGACCTGAGCGTGATGCGTGCTACGTCCATAGTACGTCTTATCACTGCACACAAAGGCATCAACCCACAGAACATAACAGCAGCTGGTCGTAGCCAATATGAACCACTACTCCCCAACACCAATGCCGATAACCGTGCCAAAAACCGCCGCACCGAGCTAATCATCACACCAGACCTCGCTTCCATAGAGCGTATGTTACAGGATATAGAAATAGATTAAACACTCCCCATATGAAAAAGGGCTCAACATTTTTAAGTATAATAGCATTGTGTGGTATTATACTTTCGTGTGGGACTCCATCAGGTGCGGGCAATGACGTGATGACTCTCAACAAGGAAATATATACCGACAGCACATACACACACGTGTCTGTAATTGAAACATTAGGTGTCCCATCATCGTGCGATAGTCTTATGACAGATAGCTATGGTGATATTAAAACATATCATTATGGGAGTGACTATTTTACATTTGCATTAGATGATGGGCGTTTGGTAGATTGTAATATAACGACTTCCTACGTCAAACTGAACGACATAGCAGGTGTGGGTGATAATGTATCTGCATTGAATTCTGCGGCAGCCGTTAAAGGGAACGGAGACTATTATGTGGTAGAAAGCGACACACACATTATCACCATCTATTATGAGAATGACATCATAACCAAACTAACCGTGAGTGCCAAATTATAAACATACTATCATAAAAAAGCAAATCCCGCCCCGAAAGGGGCGGGATTTGCTTTTAAGGTTCTATCTTACTCTTATTTATTTTTCTCCAAAAATTCTGCTACGGCACTATGGCTTACAGTGCGGTCCTTAAAAAATTCTTTGGCAGCGGCCGCCTGGGTTTCATCTGCTCCCAATGACAACAGAATGTTATTAAGATGCATCTTCATATGACCGCGTTGGATACCCGAAGTAACGAGAGAAGCCACAGCACCGAAATTCTGTGCCAATCCTACGGCTGCCGTTATCATCATCAGTTCGCTGGCAGATGGACGCCCCATTATATCCATAGACAGACCCGCCAAAGGATGCAGACGTGTAAGCCCTCCTACCGTTCCCAATGCCAGCGGCACATCTATCCAAAAACGGAACACACCGTCCTTTATCTCGGCGTGTGAGAGCGACGAATACTGCCCGTCGCGAGAGGCATAAGCGTGAACACAGGCCTCGATAGCACGGAAGTCATTACCCGTAGCAATCACCACTGCATCTATCCCGTTCATTATTCCTTTGTTATGGGTGACGGCACGCTCTACACATATTTCGGCCATTCGTACAGCACGCACAAAACGAGAAGCAAACACCTCTCCCTCCATTGTTCCATAGGCCATATCCTCTACCGGAGCAGAAACCTCTACGTGAGCCACACAACCCGGCGTATAATTGGACAGGATACACATTATCACCTCCAGCTCTCCCGTTACTGCCTGTTCCTTAAATAGTCGCTTCATCTCATCTGCCACGGCCTCCAGGACACTGTTTATGAAATTGGCACCCATACTATCCATCGTTATGGCCGAAAGGTCCACCTGATAGTAATCACTCTCTATATGTGTGAGGTCTTTAAGCACCAGCGAAGTTATTCCTCCACCACGAGCAGTCATTTTATCTGTAATAGGACGCACCGCCTCTATGAGTCTATCCCTGTTCTGCTCAAAAAAACGTTCAAAAACCGCCTTTTCACCACGATAATAAAGATGGATTTGCCCTTTTTTCTCCATAGAATCCACACGGGCCTTAAAACCTCCACGCCAAGTCCAGAAAGACGCAGCCTTGCTCGCAGCAGCCACCACACTACTCTCTTCTATGACCATAGGCACAGCATAAAGGCGGTCGTTTACCTGCACATTGGGTGCTATGCCATATGGGAGATAATAGTTGGAAAGAGTATTTTCGGCAAAACCGTCGTGCGTTTTCTGCACAGCTGCATCGGCGTGCATATAACTATTAAGTAAAGCATTAGCACTGGCTGCATCGGTAGCGTAAAGTGTTGTTATAAGGTCTATTTTTTCTTCTTTGGCAAGGCGAGAGAAGCCTTTTATGATGTCTGTCGTGTCTTTCATATCAAATATTTTAAGGCAAAGATATGTTTTTTCTACCTAAAAACGTCATAAAACCTTATCAAACATCGTTTTACGCCCATAAAAAAGACTCAAATAAAATTTTATGTTAATATGTCAATTATGATTTTATCTATTAAGCAGAATATCATATATTTGCAAGTCTAAAAAAGCATATAACTTTAATATAAATATAAATCAAAATGACAAAAGCAGACATCGTAGCTAAAATTTCAGAAGCTAAGGGCGTAGAGAAAGCCGAAGTACAGACAGTAGTAGAAGCTTTTATGCAGGAAGTAAAGAATGCATTGGAAGAAGGAAACAATGTATATCTACGTGGCTTCGGTAGTTTTATAATCAAACACCGTGCCGAAAAAACAGGACGTAACATCTCTAAAAAGACAACTATCAAAATCCCAGCTCACAACATACCAGCATTCAAACCTTCAAAGGTTTTTGTAGAAGCTGTTAAAGAAGGAAAATAATCCTTTACAGGTGAGAAAGATTACGATATAAAATATAATTATTAACTCTTAAATTTAACAAGCCATGCCAAGCGGAAAGAAACGTAAACGCCATAAAGTGGCCACTC
>JAFYKQ010000120.1 GCA_017537565.1 Flavobacteriales bacterium | reverse complement strand
TGTTACCTATCATCAATATATCATCACTACGTGTAGGCAGGTATTCTATGATACTGTTTCTCTCCTTTATAAAGCCTCGCAAATTATAGTCCTCTTTCAGGCCTTCGGCTACCATTTTACTTTTGCATATATATGGTTCCAAGGCTTTACTTACAGCATAGTATCCACGCCCATTAAGCGTAGTCCCTGTATTATAAGTATATTGAGCATCTAAGCGTCTGCTTTCATCACACAAATGAGGAACTATATCTATATAAGTAAAATCATTTGCCTGGGCTGCATTTTTTAATTCTTCATTAAAGGCAGTATATTTTGAGAGCATATCATCAGATGTATTGACCTCTGGCAGAATACTTATGATATAGACCTTGGTGCGGCGAGATTTATCGTGTATGCGTTTTACTACGTCCATCACACTGTGAGCTGCTACCGAAGGACTCACCCCTAGTTTAACATCTCGTTTACCTATATAGATAAAAACGTGTGAAGGACGACCTTTTATAACATCGTCCAGACGATAGTCCATAGCCGATATCACATCTCCCGCTATACCACGATTCTTTATGTTGTGATTATCAAAAAATTCGTTCCATATACCCCTATCCATAAAATCATCGCCCATCATCACTATATCTGTACTTTCTGTACCCAGTGCAGCAAACTGGGTATAACGTTGTCCCCAATAAGTGGGATACCCCACCCGCGAAGGATAATTCTTTACCTCTTGCCCGTATAGAGTGGCATTGGCGGCAAGTAGCGATGCTACCCACAGGAAACATCTTAAATAAAGCGAATTTTTCATATCTATAACATCTTTTTTATACAGACAAATGTAGATAAAATATACATAAGAGCAAAACAATAAGGCGAGTCCCTCGGGGGACTCGCCTTACCATCATCATATAGGCTTCTGTTTTTTACAATTTTGCTTTTACTTCCACCATCTGGTAAACCTCTATCACGTCACCTTCCTGGATATCGTTAAATTTAGCAACACTCAATCCACATTCATAGCCCTTGGTAACTTCCTTAACGTCATCTTTATAACGTTTAAGTGATTCCAATTCGCCCGTATGGACAACCACACCATCACGTATCACGCGGATTTTGCTCTGACGGGTAATCTTACCATCTGTCACCATACAACCGGCCACACTACCCACTTTGGATATCTTGTAAACCTGACGTATTTCAACGTTACCCACCACTTCTTCCTTGAATTCTGGAGCCAATAGACCTTCCATAGCGTCTTTAACCTCGTTTATAGCGTCATAGATAATCGAGTATGTACGTATGTCTATCGCTTCGTTTTCGGCTATACGACGAGCTCCTGCTGCCGGACGCACGTTAAATCCTATGATGATAGCCTCTGATGCCGAAGCCAGAAGAACGTCACTTTCTGTAATAGCACCCACCGCACGGTGTATGATATTGACGTGTATCTTATCTGTCGATAGACGTGAAAGGCTATCTGTAAGAGCCTCTACCGAACCGTCCACATCACCCTTGATAATGATATTAAGTTCCTTGAAGTCACCTATCGCTATACGACGTCCTATCTCGTCCAGAGTGATATGTTTGCTAGCTCTCACATTCTGTTCACGTTTCAGCTGGGTACGACGTGCCGCTATCTGTTTGGCTTCTTTTTCATCTTCAAAAATCATAAACTTATCACCCGCCTGTGGAGAACCGTCCAATCCCAATACCAATACTGGCTGTGAAGGAACCGCTTTTTCCAGCTTGTTACCACGCTCGTCAAACATAGCTTTCACTTTACCCGTATATTGCCCCGACAGTGCATAGTCTCCCACTCTCAACGTACCGTTCTGTACCAGCACCGTAGCCTGATAACCACGTCCCTTATCCAGCGAAGCCTCTATCACCGTACCTACTGCCTTACGCGAAGGATTGGCTTTCAATTCCAACATCTCGGCTTCCAAAAGTACTTTTTCCAGCAGGTCATTTACCGCAATACCCTTTTTGGCCGATATTTCCTGACACTGAACCTTTCCTCCCCATTCTTCTACCAATATATTCATCTGTGCCAGACTCTCACGTATCTTGTCTGGATTGGCCGTAGGAAGGTCAACCTTGTTTATCGCAATAACCATAGGCACTCCCGCAGCCTGTGCGTGAGATATGGCTTCTTTTGTCTGTGGCATCACATCACTATCGGCAGCGATAACTATAATCGCTATATCTGTAACCTGTGCACCACGAGCACGCATAGCCGTAAAGGCCTCGTGTCCAGGCGTATCCAGGAACGTGATACGCTGTCCGTCTTCCAGTTTAACACCATAAGCCGCTATGTGCTGTGTGATACCACCAGCCTCACCAGCTATCACATTTGAACGGCGAATGTAGTCAAGAAGCGAAGTCTTACCGTGGTCAACGTGTCCCATAACCGTAACAATAGGAGCACGACGTTTCAGGTCTTTTTCCTCGTCCTGTGTTTCCTGTATAGCTTCTTCTATTTCTGCATCTACAAATTTTACTTCATAACCAAACTCATCTGCCACCACCGAAAGCGTATCGGCGTCCAAACGTTGGTTCATCGTAGCCATAATACCCAACTGCATACAAGAAGATATAACCTGTGTTACAGGAACGTTCATCATAGCAGCAACCTCACTCACCGTTACAAATTCTGTAACCTTGATGATTTTGCTTTCTTCTGCCTCGCGTTCTGCCTCACGGTTTGCTTCTTCACGACGTGAAAGACGTTTTTCCTTACGGTATTTCGCCGCCTTGTTACGACTCGCTTTACCAGCCGTAAGTTTATCAAGCGTCTCTCTTATCTGGCGTGCTATCTCTTCCTCGCTAGGCTCTACATGTTCTACCACCTTGCGTGCAGCAGGACGTGGTGCATTTTTCTTATCATTCTTACCGTGAGGACGGTTATTACTATTGTTATTATTACCTCCACCGCCGTGTTCTTTGACAGGTTTATTGTTCTGCTTTTCACTGCCACCCATAGCGTTCATCTCCTGTCCAGTGACTTTTTCACCGCGTTTGCGTTTACGTTTCTTCTGGTCTGATGATACAGCTCCTACAGGTTTTTTAGGTGCAGCAGCAGCCTTTGGCTTTTCATATATACTCAAGTCTATCTTACCCAGAGTCTTTGGTCCTTCCAGTTTCTGATACTGAGTCTCTATCTTACTAGCAACCGCCGCCGCTACTACTTCTTCTTTCTTTTCCTCTACCGCTACTTTAACCTCTTCTTTTTTCACCTCTACAACAGGAGCAGCCTTTGGTTTTTCCTGTTTTTTGGCCTTAGGTTGTGCCTCCACTGGTGCTGGGTTTACAGTCTTTGGTTTTTCAGCCACAGGTGCCGCAGGTTTTGCTTCTTTTTTGGCTTCTGGCTTTTTGGCTGGACGATTAAGAGCATCTAGGTCTATCTTACCTACCGTTTTGAGTTTTACCACAGGTTCCTGTGGACGCAGCGTAGCCTTTGCTTCGTTTTCCGTAGCTTTTTCCTCTGTCTTTTCAACGACAGGAGTATTTGCTGTCTCGGCAGCTGCTGCCGCTGCCACAGCGGCTTCTTTGGCTAATCGTTGTTTTTCTTTTTCCTCACGTTTTGCCTGATTGACCTCTTCTATCAATTGTTTTTTATTCTTGTCCTGCTGGAAACCCTGTTCTAGTATCTCTACCACACTAGCTTCCAATTTCGTATTGGGATTTGGGACTATTTCTATGCCTTTTTTGGATAGATATTCCACAGCCCTGTCCATCGAAATGTTCAGTTCGGTCAATACTTTGTTGAGGCGTTTTGTTACGTTTTCAGCCATATTTATCTATTATCTCTTTTAAAATTTTCTGTGTCTATAAATCCTCTTACGGATTATCCCAAGGTAATCTCTGACAATGCAGACAGTCTTTATACTTTATAGTCTAGTACTACTAGCCTTCAAGTTCTGAAGATATGACGTTGATAACATAATCAACCGTCTCTTCTTCAAGGTCTGTACGACGAATGAGTTCTTCTTTTGACAATTCAAGTACGCTCTTGGCAGAATCACAACCTATACCACGTAGAGCATCTATCACCCACTGTTCTATCTCATCTGAAAATTCTGAAAGGTCTAGGTCATCTGAACCTTCACGATAAACATCTATCTCATATCCTACCAGTTTGGTAGCTAGACGTATATTTTGACCGTTCTTACCTATAGCTTTTGAAACTTCATCTGGTGCCACATACACCGATATATGACGTTTCTCTTCGTCTATCTCAACACTAGAAAGATGTGCCGGTGCCAATGCACGAGTAACATAAAGTTGAAGATTTGTCGTGTAGTTTATAACGTCTATATTCTCTCCACACAATTCGCGAACTATACCGTGAATACGTGAACCTTTCATTCCCACACAAGCTCCCACTGGGTCTATACGGTCATCATAAGACTCTACCGCAACCTTGGCTTTTTCACCAGGTATACGTACCACTTTCTTAATCATTATAAGACCATCTGCTATCTCTGGTATTTCCTGTTCAAACAACAGTTCCAAAAAACGAGGGTCTGTACGAGAAAGTATAACGCTAGGTTTGGTACCGCGTATCTCTACCGATTTAACCAACGCACGTACAGGTTCTCCCTTGCGGAATACATCACCAGGTATCTGTTCTTCACGAGGCAACACCAATTCGTTCTGGTAGTCATCGTGTATGATAGTCATCTTGTGGCGTACATCGTGGTGAACTTCACCTGTAATGATAGTACCTTGCAGATTCTCAAAACGCTTCATAATAGTAGCGTTGTCGTGTTCAAATATACGAGCTTGAAGGTTCTGACGCAGTGCCAATATAGCACGACGGCCAAGGTCGGCTATTTTTACTTCCTCAGACACATCTTCTCCCACCTCAAAGTCGTCCTGTATCTTACGAGCCTCGCTCAATGGTATCTGTGCGGCAGGGTCTTCTACTTCACCATCGGCCACCACTACACGGTTACGCCATATCTGCATATCTCCCTTGTCTGGATTGACGATGATATTAAAGTTATCATCTGTACCAAATTTCTTTTTAAGAGCCGTACGAAATACCTCTTCCAGTATCGCTGTAAGTGTTACACGGTCTATTTTTTTGCTTTCCTTAAATTCTGAAAAAGAATCTATAAGTGCCAAATTATCCATTGCAATCTGTCGATTAAGTGATATATTTTGTTATTTATTTTCTAAAATTTGATTACTATCGTCGCTTTTTTAATCTCTGAATAAGGGATTGTAGAACTATGTGTAACGTTCACCTTTCCTTTACCCACCGGTTTTGGTTCGCGGGTTACCCACTCTATCATCACGCTTTCATCTGTTGCATCTACTATCTCTCCTTCACAACCACTGCCATCTACCTTGACAACCGCCAACGTACGACCTATATTCTTGCGATACTGGCGTGGATTACACAACGGAGCATCTATACCAGGAGTGGTTACCTCCAACGAAAAGTCCTCGGCCTCCCTATCCATACCCTCGGCGTGTTCTATAGCGCGAGACACACGTATAATCTCCTCCAAATCTACACCTTCATCTCCATCTATCACCACTTTTATATCTGATGACTGATTTACCTTTACATCTATCAAGAAAAGACTTTCGTTCTCTCGTAATGCTTCCTCGGCCAGTTTAATTATAAAGTCTTTATTTATCATCGCTGTTTAATACTCATATTTAAAAAACTTGGGGAGCCTCACGCTCCCCAAATCCCTCTGTTCATATTTACGAGTGCAAAAGTATATCTTTATGACGAGAAAAACAAGTTTTTCACGCTCTTTTTACTCTTTTTCATCACTTTGTGTATCGTCCTCTTCTCTTTTCTCTTCTGCCAATTGACGATATATCTCGTACATCTTATCACAGGTATTTTCGGGGGAGAATTTTTTAAGTTGTTCACGAGCATTTTCCCTCAATATATCACGTGCAAAACCATCTGCCCAAAGCCTCCTTATACAACGTGCTATATCATTCACATCACTGCTATCCATATACCATGCCGCACGTCCTCCTGCCTCTTCAAAACAACCACCACGTGTGGTAAGTATAGGTTTACCATATGCCATAGCTTCTACAATAGGCAATCCAAAACCCTCACATATGCTAGGATACACCACATATAGACACTTTTTATAAAATGCCGATAGTTGGGAATCTGTAACATCACTGAATATCTTGACCCGGTCTGCTATGTCATTCTCTCTTATATAACGATGTAACATCTGCCCATAACCACGGCTACTACGTCCCACCAGTACCAATTGTACATCTGGAAGATTTTTAAGTGCCTGGCATAGTTTGAGCTGATTTTTACGCTCTTCCAGAGTTCCTACACATAGTATAAATTTGGAAGGTATAAGGTAGCTTTTGAGTTGTTCATCTACCTCTTTAGGAGCCATATTGTGGTCTGGTCTGTGCTTACAACCAGGATACACAACGCGTATCTTGCTCTCATCTACTCCCATTAAATCTATAAGGTCACCTTTTGTCTGATTACTTATAGCGACTATAACATCGGCTACACTACACGCATATTCCAGCTTGCGTTTATAGATTTTGACATCGGTACGAGAATAGTATTCGGGATGACGCAAAAATATAAGGTCATGTACCGTAAGAACGGTCTTAACTCCTACACGTTCTATACCATATGGGAGCTCATGTGAAAGTCCGTGATATATCTGTATGCCATATTTATCACATTTGGGGGCTAGACGCACCAAACGCCACAGAGACTTGAAAAGTCTCCACACCCCACGAGGAGTAACAACCCTAGCCGATGGCGAAGGCAGAAAATCAACCTCTCTCCTACGCGAAGGAGTAAAGAGGAAATAACTATCATCCATGTGATATGACAGCATATCACATATCAATGTATGACTGTAACTTCCTAGTCCTGAATTGTTATCAAACAGACGTTTAGCGTCGTATCCTACCTTTAACTTCAATTTATTACCGCTCTTATACTAGCTCACAAATTTATCGTAAAAATATAGCAAATGCAAATCTTACATAGCATTTCATATCATATTTTTCTTTTTGTACCTTTGCAAACAATTAAACAGAAACAAATATCTTTTTTTAAGCCACACATATGGGATATATAGAAGAAATAAAACGTCGTCGTACATTTGGCATCATCAGCCACCCAGACGCAGGTAAAACCACTCTTACAGAAAAACTTCTGCTATTCGGTGGAGCTATCCAAGAGGCCGGTGCCGTCAAATCAAACAAGATAAAAAAAGGTGCCGCATCAGACTTTATGGAGATAGAGCGCCAGCGTGGTATATCGGTAGCCACATCGGTTATGGCATTTGAATACAATGGTTACAAGATAAACATACTGGATACACCAGGTCACAAGGACTTCGCCGAGGATACTTACCGTACACTTACTGCCGTGGACAGCGTGATAGTAGTAATAGACGTCGCCAAAGGTGTCGAGGAACAGACAGAAAAACTGGTTGGGGTATGCCGTATGCGTAATATCCCTATGATAGTCTTCATAAACAAACTGGACCGCGAAGGCCGCGATGCGTTTGACCTTATGGACGAGGTGGAACAGAAACTAGGACTTAAAGTTACTCCTATGAGCTTCCCTATAGGTATGGGAGCCGACTTTAAGGGTATATATAACATATGGGAGAAAAACGTACGTCTTTTTTCAGGAGCAAACAAACAACGAATAGAAGAAACCATAAAAATAGATGACCTTTCTTCCAGCGAACTGGACGAACTTATTTCATCTCGTTCGGCCGAAAAACTACGCGAAGATCTGGAACTGGCACTGGGCATATATCCAGAATTTGACGTAGAAAAATACCTTCGTGGAGAACAACAGCCTGTTTTCTTTGGTAGTGCGTTAAATAATTTTGGTGTGGCAGAATTGCTGGACGCATTTGTAGAGATAGCACCTAGCCCTCGTGGAAAAGAAACCGACAAACGAATGGTGGAAGCAGATGACAAATCATTCACAGGTTTTGTATTTAAAATCCACGCAAATATGGACCCAAAACACCGCGACCGTCTGGCTTTTGTAAAGATAGTATCGGGGGTATTCCGTCGCAACGTGAACTACCTGCACGTACGCCAAGGCAAGATGATGAAATTTTCCAGTCCTAATGCATTTTTTGCCGAGAAAAAACAGGTGATAGAAGAATCTTATCCCGGCGATATAGTAGGCCTACACGACACAGGTAACTTCAAGATAGGCGACACTCTTACCGAAGGCGAAACGATGAATTTCAAGGGCATACCTGCGTTCTCACCAGAACACTTCCGTTATGTGAACAATGCCGACCCTATGAAGGCAAAACAGCTGGCCAAAGGTATAGACCAGTTGATGGACGAAGGTGTGGCTCAGCTATTCACACTGGATCTCAATGGACGTAAGATAATAGGAACAGTGGGAGCTCTACAGTATGAGGTTATACAGTATCGTCTGGAACACGAATACAATGCTTCTTGTACTTATGAGCCTGTACCTGTTTACAAAGCCTGCTGGGTGGACCCAGAAGACCCTACAAATGAAGAATATGCCGATTTCCTACGTGTGAAGAGTCGTTTTATGGCTCGCGATAAAGACGGCAAACAGGTCTTCCTGGCCGATAGTGCTTTCTCTATATCTATGGCACAGGAAAAATACCCTAGTGTACGCCTTCATTTCACATCAGAATTTTAAGATATAGCGATGAAGATATTCCGTCAGTTGTGTATTATTCTACTCATAGCATTTGTGGGGGAAGTGATAAGCGGGGTATTTTCATTGCCTATGCCTGGCAGTATCATAGGTATGATGATACTTCTGGTCCTACTTAAAACCAAGGTCATAAAACTTTCTGCCATACAGGAAACAGCCGATTTCCTGCTGGATAATATGACTTTTTTCTTTATCCCGGCAGGTGTGAGCATTATGGCTACATATCACTATTTGGAAGGATTTTATATAGCTGGAGTATCACTTATATTCATAACGACTATAATAGTTATGGCCATAAGTGGTCTTACTGCCGAATACCTATCCCGATGCAAGGACCGTAAATCATCAGATAAGAGCTACACAGAATGACACACATAACATCTTCACCGATATTTGGTATGCTGCTATGTGTAGGAGCATACAGCCTGGCTCTTTACATAAGACACAAGACAAAATCTATATTTGCCAATCCATTTGTAGTGGCAACGATACTCATTATCGTTTTTCTATCTATAACAGGCATAGATTATGACGATTTCAAGATAGGTTCCAGCTTTATCAATATGTTCCTAAGTCCTGTGATAGTAGTATTGGCGGTACCTCTATATAGGCAACGTCATCTACTGAACAGGTACCGCACAGCTATTTTTATAAGCATAGCCACGGGTGTTATTGCTGCACTGGTGAGCATATTGGCTATTTCCAGACTATGTGGCATGGAGGAAATCATTGAAAAATCTATGATTTCCAAAAGCATTACTGCTCCCATAGGAATAGAGATAACACATATGATAGGTGGCATAGAAGGCATAACGGTACTGTCTATCCTTTCCAGCGGATTCATTGGTGCTATATGTGCTCCTGTGCTTTTCAAGACACTGGGCATACGGCACAGCGTAGCCAAAGGCGTAGGCATAGGTGTTGCCTCCCACGCCATAGGCACTAGCAAAGCACTGGAAATGGGCGAAGACATAGGAGCTATAAGCAGCCTCACGATAGGTATGAGCGGAATAGCAACGGTGGTAATGGTGAGCCTGCTGGATATATTCCTGTGGAGTTAAAACATAAAAAAAGCGTTCCCCAGGGGAACGCTTTTTTTTATAGACTATTTTTATACTATCACTTATTTACCAATTCTACCCCGTCATCTGTCTCTATGGCAGTGCCTGTGAACTTACCATCTTTATCCACCGCAAAGACACGAGGCGTAACAGCACCTACTGTCTCAACAAATTCTTCAGTACCTGTCAATACAGTAAATCCTTCCAGTCCATTATCCTTCACATACTCATCATACATGAAGTAATGATTTTCGCTCGTAAGCATCATAACGAGTAGGATATCTACTCCCTTTTCTGCCGCCTTGTGAAGTTGTGGATAGACAACATCATTTTCTTTAACATCTGGTGTAGTGATATATACCAATGATGTCTTTCCTTTCAATGAATCATTAGTAACTGTCTTTTCTACATCATATGAATATAGTGTGAATTCTGGCACAGGATTACCTTTTGACAGTTTGCATATTTTCTCCATCTGTGTAAGAGCTTCACCTATACGTGGGTCAACTTTTACATCTTCTGGGATTATGTCATAGAATGCTTTTATTTCATCTGGTGTACTGAAAGAACTGTTGTTCACAACCGCAAATACCGATATCATATCACCAGGACGAGTCTTGGCTAGATCAAAATTATTTCTCACGTATTCTTTCTGTCTAACCAGATACTCTTCAAATATAGCATCTACCTTTACGCTATCATCTGCCAATTGAGCCTCTTGCAATTCGCTCAATTTTGATTTCACATAATCATTGTGAACTTTGGCTATCTCGGCAAACTTCATATAGTAATCCATCGCTGGGCTACCTTTTACCTTTACAGAATCCAGTGCTACATAATCACCCTCAACCTTAATATTTGAATTATCCATATACAGGTCTATCTCTCCCGATACGTCTTCAAACGTAATGATACGGTAGTCATTGGTTTCCAATTTTCCCTTAAAAATAAACTTACCATCTACTGCCTCGGCTGTATCCACAGGCTCTAGTCCGTGTAATCCTGGACGATTAAGGAATACCTTTTGGTCGGCCAGATGAGCTATATCTGCCTTGATAGTAAATTTGTCGCTATTACACGATGCCGCCAATAATGCAACGGCACATATAGCTATAATTGTACTAAGTCTTCTTTTCATCTTTAATCTATAATTAAACGTTTATTTTCTTTTACTCAATTCTTTCATAATCATATCTACGTCATCTGGTGTGATATAACGGGCATACACCACTCCTTCGCTATCTATAAGCACACCGATAGGGAAATCTCCCACCAGTGCCAATGATGATGTTATAGGATTGTTCTTTTCTTTTGCCATCAACACGTCCACCCAAGGCATATTGAGGTAGAACACATCGTGTTCATATGCCAATTTATCATTACTCATACATACAGATACCACTTCCAGACCTTTCTTGTGCCATTTATCATACACCTTTTTAAGGCCAAAGAGATATTCATAGCAGGCATTTGAAGAGTCTGTCCATAGAACTATAAATACATTTTTACCAGCATACGTATCGTTGTTATACACCACGCTGTCTTTTACAACTTCCCACGCTGGAGCCTTCTGTCCTACCTGTGCAGCTTTGGCACGAGAGACAAATTCTATGTATTCCTTGCCGTATGCACTCTCTCTTACTTCTGGAGTAAAGCCAGCTGCTATACTATCCAGTATAGGCGAATATGAACCCACTGTAAGGAAAGTAAGCGCCACCAGTGGCGACACCTCTCGGCTGCTGTTTACTAGTGCAAAATTGGTTATATATTGAGTTTCAAGACGAGACAGTTTATTATATGACTGCACATAGTATGCCAATGAGTCTTTATCACCTGCCTCGGCACTATGAGTGAGAATCTTGATGTAAAGGTCAGATTTTTTGGCAGCAAAGTCTTTAAGAAAAACAGCCATTTCATCATACAGGCGTTGGTTTTCTCCACCCTTAACACTAGCTGCCGATAGGCTATCCACCACAGCGTCTATCTTTACAGGTACTCCCTCTACAAAAAACGAACGCATAGGTGTATTACGCTCAAATGAAACCGAATAAAGACGCGTCTGTCCCTGTGGAGCATATAGCGTGAAACGTCCGTCCTTACCCATCGCAAACGAATCTACCGCCTCTATATCACCTTTTTCTGTTTCTGATAGCAGATAAAGAGTGCCGTTTTTGGCTCCTTTTATCTCTCCGCTTATCTCTACACCATCTCTAGATGCACACCCAGATAGCAGAACCATACATAGTATGAAAAGAATAAAATTTCTGGTCATTTTATATTATTTTATATCATTGGTTTAAACAGTGGACAAAGGTACTTTTTTATAACTTACTACACAAATATGCCTTGTGGTTTTTTACAGGCAGAGGGTATTAAATTATTCTTAAAAAACATTTTTTTATCCAATCATTTGATTTGCTTACTCGATTGGATATCGAGAGATAGTTTGTACATTTGCAGTAAAATAAGACACAATATGACAGATACCACCAAAACAGTAGAAGAACGCATACTAGATGCTGCATATATGACGTTTATAGAAAACGGATATGAAGGTGCCAAAATGCGTGATATAGCCGCTCGTGCCGACATAAATATATCTATGCTACACTATTACTACCGTAGCAAGGATAATCTTTTTGACATAGCATTCAGTCGTGCATTTGACAGTGTATATGGCAATATCCTTAAATTGCTTTCAGAAAAAAATATGAGCATAAAGGAAAAAATAACCGCCATTGTAGATGAATACATCACATCTCTTACAGCCAATCCTCTTTTACCGGGATTTCTAGTAAGCGAGATAACCAAAAACGACATACGCGACAGGGAAGCACGACAGAAATTTGCACCGTATCGCACTATGTTATTTGATGCGGTGGTGGTACTGGAATCACAACTCAAGGAAGAAACCAGCAAAGGCAATATACGTCCTGTAAACCTCATGGAATTTTTAATGGATATAGAATCGGTATGTATGTACCCATTTCTTAACCGAGGCCTATGGCAAAGAGTTTTTGACGTGCCTGATGAGGTATTCAACCAAATGATGAGAGAACGCAAGGAAACTTTCATAAACAATATTCTTAAATCACTGGAAGTATAAAAACTCTCTTTTGAAATAAGGATAACATTCATACATTTGCACAGAATAAAATATCATACAATAAATATAGAATAACACTTAAAACAAAAAGATTATGGGATTTTTTAAAGAATTCAAACAGTTTGCCATGCGTGGTAACGTGGTAGATATGGCGGTAGGTATCATCATAGGTGCTGCGTTTGGTAAGATAGTAACATCGGTAGTTAATGACATTATAATGCCTGGCATAGGTCTTCTGGTGGGTGGTGTTAATTTTACCGACCTCAAACTAGTTCTTAAACAGGCTGTAATGGAAGGCGAGAACATAATATCTCCTGCCGTTACTATCAACTATGGTAATTTCCTTCAGGTAACATTTGACTTTATCATCGTTGCATTTGCTATATTCTTGCTTGTAAAGGCAATGAACACACTTAACCGCAAGAAAGAAGAAAAAGCAGCTGCTCCTGCCCCAGCTCCAGTTCCAGAACCATCGGCCGAAGAAAAGCTACTTAAAGAAATTCTAGATGAACTTAAAAAGAAAAACGCATAATAATTTTTCTTATAACACAAAAAGAGAGGCTCGCCTATGGCGAGCCTTCATCATTATGATATTTGGTATTATTAATGTTTCTTTTTAGAGACCAGTCTCAAGAACATATAACCACATATAGCAGCCATAGATGATGCTATAAGGATAGCCACTTTGGATTCGTCAGACATAAGACCAGCCTTTTCTACCAAAGATGGGTCACTAGTACGGAATGCCAAAGAAGTAACAAATATAGACATCGTAAAGCCCATACCTGCTATCATACCCATACCCCATATCTGTTTCCAGTTAACGCCTTCTGGCAGTTTACCTATCTTCAGTTTAACAAATATAAGTGTCATAAGGAATATACCCACTGGTTTACCCAAGAACAATCCTAGACCTACACCCATAGCCACAGGAGCAACTATAGCCTCGGCTATACCACCTTCACCTAGTGTTACACCAGCATTTGCCAACGCAAAGACAGGCATTATAAACAACGAAACGTATGGAGCCAAACCGTGTTCCACTGTCATCATAGGGCTATTGGCACGGGCAGTAAGGTGACGCAATTCGGCATAGCGTTCGGCCAATTTTTCTGATGGCACACCTTTTTCAACCTCTTTATCTTCGTCCATACCCTTGATTTTATCGAGCAATTTCTGTGCCTTGACCGTGTATTCTCCTGGCATAATAGCCACAGCCGATGGGAAGGCAAGACCTGTAAGAAGACCTGCTATCGTAGCGTGTACACCCGATGTCAAGAACTGTGTCCATACCACTAGGACACCTACCGCATAGTAGAAGAATTTTGTGCGGTTGTGCATCATATTGGCTACGAAAAGGATTATCACACCTACTAGACCAAATGCCAATGCCTGGAAATTGAGATGGTCTGTGTAGAAAATAGCTATGACAAGCATCGCTCCTATATCATCTGCTACAGCCAATGCCATCAAGAACACTTTAAGTGCAATAGGCACCTGTTTTACCAGCAGAGACATCACCGCCAACGAGAACGCTATATCTGTCGCCGTAGGAATACCCCAACCGCGAGAAGCCAAATCGTGTTCGCCAGAAATTACTGTTATCGCTACATATACAAGTGCAGGCACCAACATACCACCTACCGCAGCACCTACAGGAAGGATAGCTTTCTTAAATGATGATAGTTTTCCTACCAGTATCTCACGTTTGATTTCAAGACCTATACTGAAAAAGAAAATCGCCATCAAAAAGTCATTGACCAGCAGTTCTAGACTTTTAATGGTAAAGGTCATAAAGTAAGATACTTTCTCTACCTCTACTCCGTTTTCAAGGACAGTCTCGATATGAGGAGCAAGGTTTATAGTATGAGAATGTCCCCATACATAGTGATAACTTTCTGGGGATACATTGGCCCAAATGAAAGCTGCCACAGCCGATAAAAATAGCAATGCTCCTCCAAATGTAGAAGACATAGCTATCTCTTTTACTTTTTTATAGTTCATAATTGTTCCCTTTATAGGTGTTTATAATTAATAATTTATTTTATACATCATAATATGTGTACACTACACTCTTGTGGCAAAGATAAAGACAAATAACCAAAAAGGATATGGAAACCGTCTTTAATTTTCATCAAATTATTCCATCATACGCATAAGGTCCTTACCTATATCGCGACGACAGTATTTACCTTCGTATGATATTTTTTCTATATTGGCATAGCTCTTTTTAAGGGCTTCGCGGAAGTCATCATCATATGATGTAACACACAACACACGACCACCAGCCGTAACAACCTCTCCATTTTCATTAAGAGCCGTTCCCGAATGGAATACTATGCTGTTCTCATCTACATCACACAGTCCTTTTATAACCTTACCTTTTTCATAGTCTTCTGGATAACCACCACTTACCAACACTACCGTTACAGCGGCACGCGCATCTATATGGAAATCTACATCGGCTAGACGGCCTTGTGATGCAGCCCATAGAGCTTCTAGCAGGTCGCTTTCCACGCGTGGTATAACAGCTTCGGTCTCAGGGTCACCCATACGTACGTTATACTCTATGACCTTTGGTGTGCCATCTACATTTATAAGTCCAAAGAAAACAAATCCCGTATAAACTATACCGTCCTTGTTAAGACCTTCCACCGTAGGACGCACGATAGTGTCTTCTATCTTTTTCATAAACGCTTCGTCGGCAAAAGGAACAGGAGACACAGCCCCCATACCACCGGTATTAAGACCAGTATCGCCTTCGCCTATACGTTTGTAGTCTTTGGCAGTAGGCAGTAGTTTATAATCCTTACCGTCTGTTATAGCAAAAACAGAAAGCTCTATACCCGAAAGAAACTCCTCTATCACCACTTTGGCCGATGCCTGTCCAAATTTTGCATCGAGTATCATCTCTCGTAGAGATGCTTTGGCAGTAGCGGCATCTGGTATGATAAGAACGCCTTTACCAGCTGCAAGACCATCTGCTTTAAGGACATAAGGAGCTGTAAGACTATCTATAAACTCATCGGCCTCGTCTATATTTTCGGCTGTAAAGCTACGATATGCTGCTGTAGGAATACCGTGACGCATCATAAATTCTTTGGCATACTCTTTACTGCCTTCCAGTTGTGCACCTTCGCGTGATGGGCCGAACACTCCCACGTGTGATATCTCTTCATCACCCTTTATAAAATCATACACTCCGTTTACCAGCGGGTCTTCTGGTCCTACCACCACAAATTTTATATCATTTTCTATGATGGCTTTTTTTATGGCCATAAAATCTGTCACCTTGATAGGTAGATTTTCTCCCAATGCCAACATTCCAGCATTACCCGGAGCAATGAATAATTTATCACACATAGGGCTCTGTGCTATCTTCCAAGCCAAAGCATTTTCGCGGCCACCTGAGCCTAATATCAATACGTTCATCTTATAGTGTTTTAATGTTACTTTCTATTATATATCGTTGCATAGCATCGGCTATACGTCTGTCATTGGATAGACGTGGGAGTTTATTCTGCCCGCCCAGTCTTCCTACCGATTTCATATAAGCATCAAATGCTCCTTTACTTACCGCACTGATGACCGCACTACGCAATATCTTGCCTTCTATAAGGTCTTTGTAATATACATTCTGCTTCTGCATCTCTTCATCTATACAGCCAGCAAAATCCTGCAAATCCACCATTTTTTCAAACTCTACCACCCATTCGTGATATGGCAGACCTTCCACTGGCGTAACCATAGGTGCTACACTGAACTCTCTCACCACGGCTCCCGTCTGCCTGCAAGCCACACTCATAGCCTGTTCTACCTCCTTTCCTATGACGTGTTCTCCAAATGCCGATGTAAAATGTGCCACTCTTCCTGTAACACGCACACGATATGGACTGGTAGAGGTAAACATCACGGTATCTCCTATGCTGTATGCCCATAGCCCACTATCGGTCGTGAGGATAATGGCATAGTTTACGCCTTCTTCCACTTCCCATAGAGGTAAACGACGAGCATCTGCCCGTCCATACTCTTCTACCGGTATAAACTCATAGAATATCCCCGAATGTACCTCCAGTAACATATCATCTGCATCGGGAGAGTCTGACGCTGCTATAAATCCTTCGCTGGCGGGATACGTCTGGAGGATATCAACCTTACGTCCTATCATATCTTCAAATCTGGCACGATAGGGCTCATAACTCACACCTCCTGTCACCATCAGTGAGAAACCAGGGAACATCTCCCCTATCTTTTTACCACTGCGGTTCATAAGACGCTCAAAATACATCTGCAACCACGATGGTATCCCCGATATAAGAGTCATATTCTCCCCTATCGTTTCATCTACCACAGCCTCGACTTTACTCTCCCAGTCTTCTATGCAGTTGGTCTTGAACGATGGTTTGCGGTTGGACTGTAGGTATGATGGAACGTGATGAGCAACGATACCCGATAGTCGTCCTATCTTTATGCCATTTTTTTCTTCCAGCGTAGGACTACCTTGCAGGAAAATCATCTTGCCTCCCACATAGTCTATATTTCCCGTTTTAAGGATATAACGCAACAACATATTGCGTGTGGATTTTATCTGGTGGGATAGACCTTCACTGGTAAGTGGTATGTATTTACTACCCGATGTAGTCCCCGATGTCTTGGCAAAATAAGCCGGGCGACCAGGATAAAGCACATCTTTTTCCCCTCCCGCTATGCGTTCTATATACCCACGCAAATCATCATACACCACCACAGGCATTCGACTACGGAACGTTTCATAGTCCCTTATCTCATCTATTCCTCGCTCTCTACCATACAGTGTCTTTCTACCCTTTTTAAGCAAACGGGATAGCACATCACGCTGGGCGTCGTGTGGAGCGTCATAGTATTTCTGCTCACGGCTTAAAACCACACGGGCAAAGAGTTTAGATATATGTTTTTTCATTACATTTCAAAATTGATATAGTCTTCTGGATTCACAGGTTTACCATTTATCCACAGTTCAAAATACACCGATGTATTACTCATAGACGCAGAACCACTCATAGCTATCTGCTCTCCCTGTGATATACGCTCCCCTACCGCTACCGCGATAAGTCCCAGATTTTTATACACCGTAACGATATTTTCACCGTGTTGTATTATCATCACATTGCCCGATTCTGGAGACCAATCACGATAAAGCACCGTTCCTGCCAGCGTTGCAAATACAGGCATATTGGCTCCTGCATCTATGGCTATATATGTTTCATCGGTTGTATAATCATAGGGGACTGTTATAACCGCTCCACGCATAGGCGTAGAGAAAGAAAGTATATTTCGTGCTTCTTCGGCTCCACGACGAGCATCTTCCAGACGTTTTTCCATCGCAACCCTATATGCCGAATCTTCACTCGATGCAAATATCTTTTCACGAGCCGTTCTAGATATAGAATCTACATATGCCGAATCCTTAAATTCCTCTACACTCACATTTCCCGCTACCACATCACGCATAGAAAGTATAAATGCTTCGTTTATGTCTTGACGGGAAGAAAGAGAATCCAGACGGTATAGGAGTTCTGCCGTCTGACGTCGCAAGTGTGGAAGATCGTCTGTATTTACATAGTTTTTAAGCGGCGTATAACGTATGAGCAACACCGTACCCACTATTAACAACACCGCCACCGTGAGCAGTGAAAAGAAAAGATTTATGGGACGTACACGTATAGAAAAAATCTCGTGTAACATCTCTTGGTCAAAGACGATGAATTTGAGTCTGGCTGTAAAACGTTTTTTTATGCGTTTTAAAATACTATCCTTTTTCATATCTACGAGTATATACCACCTTACAATCTACAAAGATAGTAAAACAGAGTGAAAATACTACACCACCAGCCTGTTAAAAGATAGTTATTTTGACTTTCGAGAAGTAGATTTAAGGGCTTTTTCTCCCACTATGGTAGATGTTATGATGTCTTTTGACAGGTCAAGGCCTCGTGCAGGCGAATATTCACGACCATAATATATCATTTGCAGGTGAAGGTCGTGCCACTTGTGTGGAGGGAACAGACGTTTGGCATCGCGTTCTGTCTGTTCGACGTTTTTTCCAGACGTAAAACCCCATCGTGTCATCAAGCGATGTATATGTGTATCAACAGGGAACGCCTCCTTCCCAAAAGCCTGCGACATAAGAACCGAAGCCGTCTTGTGTCCCACTCCAGGAAGTTCTTCCAGTTCTTCAAACGTACGTGGCACACTACCGCCATACTTATCGACCAAAATCTGTGACAGAGCCTTGATGTTTCGCCCCTTGGTAGGAGAAAGTCCCACCGGACGTATTATCTCTATGATACGCTCCACTGGCAGTTTAACCATCTCTTGGGGAGTGGTAGCCTCCTTAAACAGCAACGGAGTAACAGTATTTACGCGAGCATCTGTGCTTTGTGCCGAAAGCAGTACGGCTATAAGAAAAGTATAATCAGACGTATAATGAAGTGGAATGGCTGGTTGTGGATATAACTCTTCCAGTTTATCCATCACATATTTCACCTTTTGTTTTAAGGTCATTTTTACAGCCATATAGCTCATCTATCGCTTTTTAAGTCTATCAAGGTCACGTTTTACATCACGTTCTTTTATCGTCTCTCGTTTATCATATAGTTTCTTACCTCGAGCCAATGCTATTTCCATTTTGGCCAGTCCAGCCTGGTTTATAAAAAGACGCAACGGCACAATGGTAAGACCTTTATCCTTTACCGAACGAGACAAACGACGCAATTCTGTACGGGTAAGTAACAGTTTGCGTTCACGACGTGCAGAGTGGTTATAGTATGTAGCGTGGGAATACTGGTCTATATTCATATTTATGATATACAGTTCCCCCTCTTCTGTCATCTGGCAAAAGCTTTCGGCTATACGTCCCTTACCTTCACGCAATGACTTTATCTCGGTGCCACACAGCACTATACCTGCCGTAAATTTATCTAGCAGCTCATACTCAAAACTGGCACGTTTATTCTGTATATTTACGTTATTGGGACGTGATTTCATAGATTAACCTTCAATAGTTTTTTTAGCTTGTCTTTTGTCTCTAATGTTGTTAAGCACACCGTTGAGAACCACCGTCATAAGTATCACCGCTGCCCCTGCATAGAAATGAGGAGACATACGCTCATCGGCAAACAATATCACAGCCAAAATCATAGAATAGATAGGCTCCATATTGATGTTAAGCGTAACGGTAAATGGCGTAAGATAGCGGAACAACTGTATCATCTTTACATTGGTAAAAGCCGTACAACCCAATGCCAGTGTAAAGATAAGCATAGCGTCCTTCATATCAACCTGTGTAAATCCTACCCAGAATCCATCTATAAATGAAAACAACGCCGTCACAACTACAACAGCCCCCAACATCTCCCACATTATAACCATCACCGTATCGTGTGGCATCGCTGCCGACCATTTGCCGTTAATGATAGAATAACAAGCCGAAAGAAACGAAGCAATAAGAGCTATCACAACCCCGCTTTCCATCGCTTCATTGCCATCTACCGAATCACGAATGATATATACCCCACCTATCACTATAATCCCCAGCAACACCTCGTGGATACGTAAACGTCGATGAAAGAATATAGGCTCCAAAAACGAAGTAAATAAAGCTCCTGTTGCCAACATAGCCATCGTTACCGTTACATTGGCCGTCTTGATAGCTTCAAAAAAAGCCACCCAGTGAAGCCCTATCACACCACCCGAAAGTATCATCAGCACAAGTTTTTTCCACCCAGGGAATATCATATAACCCTTTGCCCACACATAGAGCAGCAATACCACAAACGTAATGCCAGTACGATAAACCGTTATAGCCGTAGAAGGTGTGTCTATATATCTCCCCATTATCCCAGTAAATCCAAATATGAAAATAAGAAAATGAAGCGTAAGATATGGTCCTGTTTTACTTTTTAGCATTTTTATAAGTGTAATAAGCGATTATTGTAAATAAAATATTGGGTATCCATACCCATAGCAACGGAAATGCATCTGTACCCTGTGCCGCTATAGTCTCAAATATACGCAACATAAACAGATAGGCCGCCATAAGCGTTATACCTACCGCTATGTTTATACCAGTACCTCCGCGTTTTTTACGGGAACACAACGTTACAGCCAGTACCGTGAGTATAATAGTAGAAAAAGGCATAGAAAGACGTTTATAGCGTTCTGTTTTAAGAATACGCACACCAGCCGAGCCTCTTTCTATTTCCTGTTCTATAATTCGTGATAGTTCTACCGTATTTTTCTTTTCACCTATATATTTATCCATCGCAAAATCATCTGGTGTGAACGCAAATGCCGTATCTATCGCATATTCAGAGCTCAGTCGTTCTGTACCATCGGGATTTATATGACGTATAAAACAAGTCGATAGCTTAAATGTCATCGAGTCCTTGTCATATGATATATAGTCTGCATTAAGCTTGCTCACCAGCACTCCCGTCGTATCAAACGTCTCCAACGAAAAACGGTTACCAGTATTGGTTCTAGTACGCCATTCCTGTATATAGATGATTTGCCCTGGAGCTACTTGCTTGTGGATATTCTGCTTGTACTCGTCGTCAAAACTTTTACCTCCATCTACATATACTTCCTCAAATTTCAATCGACGTATATTTGACGAAGGTATAATAAAATTATTGGCCATAAGAGATACCACCGTAATGATAACAGCACCTATGACATAAGGACGTAAAAAACGGTCATATTTCACACCGGCCGAAAATATAGCTATTATCTCACTGCGAGCCGCAAACTGTGACGTAAAAATAGTAGCCGCCAAAAACACGACAAGCGACATATACATACTACCATAATAGATACAGAAATCCATATAATACGTAAGTATAGCACTCGCTGGAGCTTCATAGGCAAGGAATTTATCTATCTTTTCAGACATATCCACCACCATAGCCAACACCAATATAATGAGTTCTGTCATTATAAAAGTACCCAGAAAGTTTTTAAGTATGTATCTATCCAGTATCTTGAAACTCATATCCTTATCTTATAGACGATTACTCATTTTTTTCACCATAACGTCTTTCCACACCGCAAAATCCCCTGCCAATATATGTTCTCTCGCCTCACGTACCAACCAAAGATAAAATCCCAGATTGTGTATCGAAGCTATCTGTTTTCCTAGGAATTCATCGGCAGTAAAGAGATGACGCAAGTATGCCTTGCTATATGCCGTATCCACCCAAGTGATACCCATAGGGTCTATCGGTGAAAAATCATCTGCCCATTTTTTGTTTTTGATATTTATACTACCTTCGCTTGTGAAAAGCATACCGTTACGGGCATTGCGTGTAGGCATAACGCAATCCATCATATCTATACCCAACGCTATGTTTTCCAGTATATTGATAGGTGTTCCTACTCCCATCAGGTAGCGAGGTTTATCCTGTGGTAATATCCCGCACACCAGTTCCACCATCTCATACATCACCTCGTGTGGCTCTCCTACCGAAAGTCCTCCTATCGCATTACCATCTGCCCCTACCGAAGCTATCTTTTCGGCCGAAATAGTTCTCAAGTCCCTGTATGTAGAACCCTGTACTATGGGGAAAAGAGACTGTGGATAGTCGTAAAGTTCGGGGTGTGTAGATAGATAGTCCACACATCTATCCAGCCAACGATGTGTCATTCCCATAGATGCACGAGCATATGAATAATCACAAGGATATGGCGTACACTCATCAAATGCCATAATGATATCGGCACCTATCTTACGTTCTATCTCCATCACGCTTTCGGGAGAGAAGAAGTGAAGACTGCCGTCTATATGAGATTTGAATTTGACACCTTCCTCTTTTATCTTACGAGTAGATGAGAGCGAATACACCTGATAACCACCGCTGTCTGTAAGGATAGGACGCTCCCAACCTATAAAACGATGCAATCCTCCTGCCGCTTGTAACACATCTGTCCCTGGACGCAGGTACAAATGATATGTATTACCCAATATGATACGGGCATCTATATCATCACGTAATTCGCGTTGGTGGACACCCTTCACACTACCTACTGTACCTACCGGCATAAAGATAGGTGTAGGGATATCTCCGTGAGCTGTTTTTATAACTCCTGCTCTAGCAGATGAATGGGCGTCTTTTTTATTTATCTCAAATTTCATATATCTATTTTCTATCCATAATTTGCAAAGATAGTGATTTATTTGGAGTACGAGAGGTTTCTTTTTGAGCTATCCTCTATTTACTTTGTTCTTTTTTTCCTTTTGGCGATAGTAAAACATTATTATTCCTACTATTGCTATGACCGATAGAGGAAAAACACACACCATATACAACGCCCCCATTACCAATGTGGCAGCGATGAAAGTACGTGGCGAGAAATACAACCACACTCCTGCTATGACAACCAGCAGTGCTATCATTATCTATCGGGATATAAATTATCTAGAACTACCAGACGTTTCTGCCATTTGTTCCACGAACGTTTATATGTGTTCATCACACATTTGCTCATACTGTAGCGCAAGACACACATCTCATCGTCAACCCTACCTGTTGTTCTTAGCAATGGGAGTACCATATCTGTATAATGTGTAATAACCGTAGCACGAGGCACTTCACGGGCATACTCTTCCTCCAATATAGACAGATATACATCGGCTGCGGCATTTTTATCCCCTTGCTGGATTAGCTCTTTTGCCTCACATTCTTTTTCGGGATAAAAAATATGCATAGAGTATTTCTTTTTAAGCAATACTGCTATTGCCACCACTGCTACTACAAGTATAATAGTCGTTATCATATCTTCTATTTTTATACCGCAAATTTACTCTTTTCGTGCCTTTATCACAATATCTACTACCCAAAAACACTACAATAACTAGGACTATACATCCCCCCAAAAAAAAGCGGCTCGCTAGCGAGCCGCTTTTTTTTGGGATAGGAGTAAATCCTATTTTATTTATTTCTTTTTATAAGGTTTAGGTGCTGGAGCATCGCTTCCAGGAACCTCAGATAGGAATTTCTCTACACCCCATATCACACGCTCCATCATCTCTTGGCGGAATTCTGGGTCTTGTATCTGTGCAGACTCTTGTACCACATTAAGGAAAAGTGTTTCTACCAGAACAGACAGATATTCGGTAGGTTGGTTAAGAGTAAAGTTGAAATTACCTATGTTACCAAAGTTCTTAACATCCATTTCCAACAGACAATCAAGTATAGCTACCGATAACGCTTTATGGCTCACGTGACGATAATATGTACTTGTACCTTTAAGGTCGGTAGGAGAACCACCTGCATTACAGTGAATAGAAATAAATATATCTGTTCCTTCTTTGGCAGCTATGATTTTACGGTCTGTCATTTCTACATTTTCTTTACCCGCACGAGTAAGAACGACCTTGGCTCCCTTTTCTTCCAGTATCTTTTTAAGACGCTGTACCATATCATATGTCAATTCGTCTTCATTGGTACCGTTTATAGTACGAGCTCCTGTGTAAGGTTTACCGTGACCAGCGTCAAGTGCTATGGTAAGATTGCTTATCTTAAGGCTTTCTGGACGGTGTTTAACCTTTATAACCATACTGTTACCTTCATATCCTACACTGTAACCCCATATCTGTGGGTCTTTAAGGTCTATATCTATACGTATTACATCGTCCTGTTCCTGTATGTAGCTCACGTTTTTAATCATCTTGTAATCTTTCTGTGTTATCCAGTTGGTATTACAAGCAGCACCATATAGACGTACAGATATACGTGACAGAGCTACGTCTTCTGTTACAACATATGGCAGTTTTGCTTCCAATCCCACCATAACTTTATCGTGAGTAGCAGTAGATGATATGTGCCAAGAACCTGTAAGTGATGTAGGAGCAAATGTCCCTTCTGGCATCACTTCCATATATGATACTGGTATCCAGGCATTGATATTTTTGGATAGACGTACTTTATACATATCATTTACACGACCTATGATACGCATACATATTCCTTCAGCCAGATAGTTAATCTTCGACCCTCCCAAACGGTCACTACCCAATCCATAGTTAAGATATGCTCCTTCTGTCGTTTTACCCACCAGATATGCAGATTCCATCATCTTGATATCGGCTTTAACTGGAACTGCAACGTTTTCATCTCCTGTGGCTATAACCACTTCCACAGGATTATCAAATGCCTTATCATCTTTTTTAACCACATACACGCCTTGATATGTACCTTTATCATCTATCTGATATAGAGGTGCTCCTCCCAACCAAGTAAGTTTGGCTCCTGGTAGTGATGATAGACGTATGCGTATCTCATCTCCTTCCACTACTTCCATTCGTGATGCAGGGAATATCTTAACCCCGCGTATCTCTGGTGTAGTGATAGGTTC
>JAFYKQ010000119.1 GCA_017537565.1 Flavobacteriales bacterium | reverse complement strand
TAAATAAGGTTTATATATTTGCACCACTGTTACAGGCGGAAATAGCTCAGTGGTAGAGCATCACCTTGCCAAGGTGAGGGTCGCGGGTCCGAATCCCGTTTTCCGCTCCAGAAAAGCCTCTCTTTCAGAGAGGCTTTTTTTATGGTAAGTATTTATGATAGGTGAAATAAGAGATGTAAAAAATATGAAAACGAAAATCCCCGCCTGTGGCGGGGATTTTCGGTTATGTATAACTACTGGTAGGTTAAACTTATTTTACAAGTCCAGCACGACGCAATAGTGCATCTGGTGTGGCACTGCGACCGCGGAAGTTCTTATAAAGTTCATCGGCAGGGGCACTGCCACCACGGGAAAGTATCGTGTTCTTAAAGTGTTCGCCGGCCTCGCGAGACAGGATGCCGTTCTCCTTGAAGTATTCAAAGGCATCGGCATCGTGCATTTCGCTCCATTTGTATGAATAGTAACCAGCAGCATATCCTCCCGAGAATAGGTGACCAAATGATGTTGACATAGCCGTACCATCTACCGTAGGATATAGTTGTGTAGGAGCCATAGCAGCACGTTCATATTTAACCAGGTCGTGATTCTCATCGGATAGATATTCATCTGCACGGCCATCGTGCCAAGCCATATCCAGTATGCCAAATGACAGCTGACGCACAGTAGCATAACCCTCCATATAGTTAATAGAACGCATAAGAGCATCTATGTACTTCTGTGGGATAACTTCGCCTGTCTGGTAATGACGAGCAAATACTTTGAGAACTTCTGGTTGTTTTGCCCAGTTTTCCATTATGTGTGATGGTAGTTCTACAAAATCTCGTGGTACAGCTGTTCCCGATACCGAAGAATATGTAACGTCTGAAAGCATACCGTGTAGTGCGTGGCCAAACTCGTGGAATAGAGTAGTTACCTCATAGAATGTAAGCAGCGATGGAGCATCGGCAGTAGGTTTTGTAAAGTTGCATACGTTGATGATATGAGGTGCCTGATTGTCTCCAAATACCTTGTTCTGGTCGCGTAGTGAATTCATCCAAGCTCCGTCACGTTTGCCTTCGCGGGGGAAATAGTCACCATAGAATATAGCCTTGAATTCTCCTTTGTCATCGCGAACGACATATGTGCGTACATCTGGGTGGTATTTAGGAATGTCATTCACTTCTGTAAATGTAAGGCCATATAGTTTACCTGCTACATAGAAAGCACCCTGTATAACGTTTTCAAGCTGGAAGTATGGTTTAAGTATTTCGTCGTTAAACGCATATTGTTCTTCTTTGAGAAGGTTTGAGTAGTAAGAGTGGTCCCAAGCCTGCAATGTATCAAGATTGTCGTGTTTTTTGGCGTATTCTTTCAGCATATCCACATCGCGACGAGCGGCAGGAAGAGCTTTTTCCAGTAGCGAAGACAGGAAGTCGTTGACCGTTTTTGGGTCTTTTGCCATACGGTCTTCCAGAGCCATCTGTGCATAGGAGTCATATCCCAGTATGCGTGCACGTTCTCCACGCAATTTTACTATCTCGTCTATCACCGCACGGTTATCGGTTTCACCACCTTTAAGGGCTACGCTACCGTTGGCCATATACATCTTTTTACGAATATCGCGGTTCTGTGCATATTTCATCACTGCCGAATAGCTAGGAGCTTTAAGGGTAAATGTCCAGCCTTCTTCACCTGCTGCCTCGGCTTCTTCACGAGCGGCATCCATAGCACTCTTTGGAAGGCCCGCTAGCTGTGTTTCGTCTGTGATATTAAGACGGAAGGCATTGGTTTCTTTAAGGACATTAGCCTGGAATTGAAGTGATAGCTGGCTTAGTCGCATACTCACCTCGCGTAGTTTTTCTTGGTCTTCTGCAGATAGTTTGGCACCGCCCTCGGCATACCCTTTCCAAGTGTCGCGTAGGACTTTTTTCTGTTCGGCTGTAAGGTTTTCCTTGTCTTGGTTTTGGTAAACATAGTCTATACGGTCAAATAGAGCTTTGTTGAAAAGCATATCTGAACTGTACTGTGAAAGCAGCGGAGAAATCTCCTGTGCCAATGCTTGCATAGCAGGCGAAGTCTCGGCACTATTGAGGTTGTAGAATACCGATGTGGCACGTGACAACATCTCACCACTACGCTCCATAGCAGCTATCGTGTTTTCAAATGTAGGAGTAGCAGGATTTTTTGTTATAGCATCTATCTCCTGTCGAGCTATCTCTATGCCTTTTTTAATGGCAGGCATATAGTCCTCCAATGTTATAACATCAAACGGAGCAGTACGATATGGTGTACTGTACTGTGAGTAAAAAGGATTTATGATTTGCTCCTTTTCGGCCTCTGGAGTTTCTGTTGTTTTCATCTTTTGAATTAGAGCTACGAGCAGGCATAATGCACAGAAGGCAACTGCACATAGGCCCAATTTTATTGTTTTTTTATTCATATAAATATAGTGTATTTGTTTTTTTTCTTACAGGGTGCTAAGATAAGCATTTTACTTTATTTATCATTCTGCCTACAATATTCTTCCCACAGGCGTGCCGCACTACGCACACGTTCTACACAGGGAGCAGCACATTTGCCTTCACGAGCCAAGGACAGGATATCCTCACATCGCAATGCTCCGTTTTCTTCTATAAATCTATCGGCCAATTTTTTTACCGTAGCATAGTTGTTCATCTTGGAAGCAGTGTCGCTGCCTACCGTGGCACCTGTCTTGAGCCCTGCTAGCAGGAACAGCCCGCACGCCGCTCCGCAGGTCTCACGCATACGTCCTATCCCTCCTCCAAAGGAGGCTGCCATCTTGAAGCATTGTTCCTGTGTGAAGCCATATTCTGTAGCGTAAGCAGCCACTACGGCTTGTGAGCAGTTAAACCCTTCCGAGAATAGGTCTGCTGCTTTTTCTATTTTTTCTGTATCCATAGTATGAGTGTTTTTCTATGGTGCTAATGTACTGAAAATTTTCAATGCGAGAAAACGCAGCCCGCGGGCTGCGTTTTTAATTGTATAATATTTATTTTCCTGTTTTAAAACGTATTTCATGAGGTTTTATAAAGTATCCTTCGTCTGTGGCGGGAACAAAACTCCTTATAAGAAAGTGATAATCGGTAGAAGGAGAAAGATTGAGGTAAAATATCACCGTATTTTCATCTTTTATTCTTACAGATGAAAATGCTTGTTCCTCGCCTTCTTTGACTACCAACCATACGGCTCCTGCTTTTTTGTTTATAGGGCTAGATATTTTTACTTCTATGCTTTTAATAGATGGAGAAACATCTGTTTTGTCATCTATCAATGGTGTAATAGATTCAACGTAAGGAGAATTGGAGTAAAACTCATCTTTCATTTTCACGATATCTTGTGCTACTTTTTCAAAATAATTCTTTATATGTGGATAGAAACTCTGCATATCGGGATATATGTCTCGGTGGGTCTCATATTCCTCATATAGACTATCTAGACCGTCTATCCACAAGTAAGATAGATTCTTTTGTGAAATGATTTCTGTTCTTATGTCTTCTGTAGGGAGAGATTTGTCTTTCATATAGTGTATCACTGCTGCCCTTACCAACGACTCATTGATAACAGTTTTGAAGTTGGTGTATGCTTGCATCTTCATATCTTCACCTACCACTGCCATTATTTTTTCGCCGCTATCTTTCAGTTGTGAAGCTATATCGGTAATGTCTGTAAGGGGATTTATGTATGAATGATTAATCTCGTGAATAACTATCTCTCGTTTGTATATAAATGTAGGACTGCCGTCTGGGTTAAAATTAAAGACGCCTAGTACCGCATACACATTTTTTATGTCATTTTCATCGTATGTGTGTGGACCATAGTTTGAGTTTCCACAAGATGGAGCTATGATAATATGATATTTATCTTCTGTGTGTGTGCCATAAAAATCAGAAAACCAATTTGCATCCAGATTTACCTCTTTATTAAATTTTTCTACCAGAGAATTATAGTATTTTTTATGAGAACGGAAAAAAGATTCAAAATCACTATTTGTGTAGAATTCATTGAGTAATCGTACAAATTCAGGGGCGTTCCATTTGTTCCAACGTCCGCTATTATCATACAATATATTTATGGCTTTATCGTGTGTGGGGAGATAGTATTCCCCGTTTTTACCTTGTAATGAAATGGCCATAGTCATCACAGCGTCATAGCCTATGGCAGTTTTATTACGCAGATATTTTATATATCGTATAAGTGTGTCATTTCTGTATGGTTCAAAATGTTCATCTATGTTTTTTATGTATGTGGGATTAATGTCTGATGAATACTCTTTTGCTCCTGCTAGGCGGAATGCTATTGATATTATTTCTACACGAGGGTCAACTTTAACTGGAACTTTGCTTTGTGAACCATAGGCTAATAATGGCATTAAGACTATAGCCAATAATAATTTTTTCATTTAATTGTCTTTTGTAAATTAGTGTGTGAATTTTTTAATGTGATACTGGTTTTACACTACGTTAGACGCATAAAAGATGTTGGAGGTTACAAAAAACAATGAAAAAATAAAAAGACTATATATGCTGGTGTGCAAATAGGTTTAAAATAAAAAAGCCTCTCTTTTCAGAGAGGCTTTTGTGCGGGCGAAAGGACTCGAACCTTCACACCGCAAGGCACTAGATCCTAAGTCTAGCGTGTCTACCAATTTCACCACGCCCGCAAAACGTGATGCAAATATACGACTAATTTTTATACTTGCAACACATTTTTAAAAAATTATTTATTTTTTTTATCCATCTCGTGCCAAGCCAGTGCAGCAGAGCCCATTACGGCTACGTTGCCCTCGTCCATAGAGGATAGAAGAACTTTGACTTTGTTCTTAAAGCAGAACAACATGTGCTCTTCCATAGATTCTTCGGTAGGTTTACGTATGAGTTCGCCCGATTTTGCAAGACCACCAAATAGAATAATAGCCTCGGGAGAAGAGAATGTTACAAAATCTGCCAATGCACGACCCAACATCTTACCTGTATAACGGAATGCTTCGCGAGCTATGTGGTCTCCTTCTATTGCAGCTTCGTAAATTTTGGCAGATGTAAGAGCGTTAAATGAAATGTCGCGTAGTACGCTAGGGTCGTTCTTTTTGCACAACAATTCAAATACCGTACGACGTATTCCGTTGGCAGAACAGTATACCTCCAGACAGCCTTTGCGTCCGCAGTTACATTCACGGTCGCCAGGTTCTACTACTACGTGACCTAGTTCACCTGCAAAACCATCGTGTCCATAAACTACCTCGCCGTTTACTACTATACCGCTACCTACACCTGTGCCCAGTGTGATTACTATAAAGTCTTTCATGCCTTTGGCTGTGCCAAATAGCATTTCACCTATGGCAGCAGCATTGGCGTCGTTGGTAAGGTATGCAGGAACGCCCCATTTGTCTCCCATAAGTTGAGCAGCACGTATGATACCCTTCCAAGGTAGATTGGCAGCAAATTCTATGCAACCATTGAAATAGTTACCATTTGGAGCACCTACACCTACACCTATTATTTCTAGTTCTTCGGGAGCAGATTCTAGTGATTTCTGTACTTCGTTATAAAGGTTGTTAAGGTAATCTTCAAATTTCTCACCAGGAGTAGTGGTAGAGATAGAGGATTCGCAATATACTTTACCTTCTTTGTCTACAAAACCATATTTGGTGTTTGTCCCGCCTATGTCAATACCTAAAGCGACTTTCTTCATGAGTTTAAGAGAGATTTATAATAATGTTATGATTGTGTTTAAGTGAAAGGGTAAAACACCTATATAAATATATAGAGCGTCATTACGGTGTGCAAGATACATCATTTTCCCTATATAGTCAAATTTTAATGTGCCAAATATCTGCCTATGTGAGTTATTAGGCTGCAAAGTGTGTCTCTGCAGTATGGGAGGGGTGTTATTTTGTTGTGTTCTATGATGGCTGTTATGATTCTTGCATATTCATCGGCTATGTTATCATACGTCAGTTTTATCTCTTGGAGTTTAGGAAATTTAGCTTTAATTGCTCCTCTTGCCGCTCCCGAGAGATGTGGCAATGGGATATAATAAGGGGGTAAATCTCTGTTTTCTGCCACAAAAGGAGCCATAATCTTGGCGGCTTTACGTCCTAATGCAACACACAGCGTAGGTCTTGTGATTTCTATTTCCTTTTTCAAGATATCTAGATATTCTTTCTTGTGTAGTCTGGCAAATCTATTGGTTGTCACAGGGTTATAGACAAAATATTTGCGAGAATCTGTCAAATAAACACCATAGCCAGCCATCACCAGTCTATTTACAAGTTCATATACCATCATTCCGCCATTTTTCCACCCACGGTGTGTAGCATCGTGCAGTCCAAATGGGCTGGATAGTACAGCATCACGGCACTCTCCATACGATTCAATACTTCTTAAAGGGTCTTGTGCTATGAGCATTATTATAGGATTGTTATTCTGGACATTAAACCAAGTAGGCAAATCCACACCTATGGCTCCTTTGTCTAATTCTTCAAAATCGGTTTTGAATATAGGGTGTTTGATGGGCATTGTTACAGCTGTGGTATCATCATATCCTTTAAAAGGCTTTAAGTCTTCTGTAAAGACAGACTGCCATTGGGGATATGAATAATCATAGCAGTTACGCATCTGCTCATAGCGTACGTCAAGTAGTGGCAGATTGTCTATACCCAATAATTTTTCGGCTATAAACTGTGGAATTTTTGTGGAGAGGTTGCATTCATTGCAGAATAAATCTTTCATTACTTTGTGATTTTAGAATTAAATAAAACGGTGTAATTATACACAATCCCTCCACAAATTATTACCCTAAAAAAGGAATTTTATTATTCCTCTACATAAAAACGATACGGTAACATAGCATCACTGCCTGCATAGTCCACACCTATGCGTGGAGAGGTTTTTATACATCTATCATCTACCAGTGGAGCATCACATATGATGATTTCCCCACTATGGCAAGAAGTTCCGTTTAAGGAGCGGTCTATCCCCAGAGCTTTACACATCTTACCAGGACCATTGGAAAGGTTTTTCTTTTGTGAGATTGTAAGAGATGAAAAATCCTTCCCATATCTTAATATAGACGCCTCGTCTTTTCCATCTATTATCTCTACCGAACGTATAAGCACAGCCTCGCCGCTGTCTTTCTCTCCCGATACCACATTAAGACAGTGATACATACCATAGATGAGATAAACATAATAAACTCCACCCTCGGCAAACATCACTTCGGTGCGGGGAGTGCGACGTCCGTCTGATGCGTGGCAAGCCTTGTCATCACGCCCCATATAAGCCTCAACCTCTACTATACGGGCAGTGATACCTTGTTTGGGTATATATATTATTTTACCAAGCAGTAACGGAGCCAAGTGCAGAGCGTCGTGACTGCTGTAAAAAGATGGAGGTAGTGGAGATAGATTCATCGTGGGTTATTTTTCGGCGTCTTCTAGTGCGATAGTGGCCTCTTCCCACTCTTTCATCTTTATTTCCAAAGACTCTTTGAGTACTTGATACTGGGCGTAATCGTTCTCGGTAGCAGTGTGGGTAGAAGAAGAGAACATAGTGTCCATAAGGGCTATACGCTCTTCGGTAGAGGCGATGTCATCTTCCAGACGGCTTACCGCGTTTTTAAGACGGCGTAGTTCTTTCTCGCGTTCTTTCTGCTGGGCGTATGAT
>JAFYKQ010000118.1 GCA_017537565.1 Flavobacteriales bacterium | reverse complement strand
TCCTCACCCATTTGAGAAATAATCATAGGACAGGATACTGATACAGTCCCGCCACACGCGCGTGTGGCGGGACTGTATCAGTATCCTGTCCTATGATTATTTCTCAAATGGGTGAGGAGCAATCATATTTTCTGGGTCTAGGATTTCGTCCAGTTTGTCTTTGGCTAGAATGTTGTGTTCTAGTACCAGGTCATAAACGCCTTTACCTGTTGCAAGAGCTTCTTTGGCTATCATAGCCGAATTCTTGTAACCGATGTATGGGTTAAGAGCTGTAACAAGACCGATAGAATTCATCACCATATTGCGGCATACATCTACATTGGCAGTGATACCATCTACACATTTCTGTGATAGTGTATCCATAGCACGGCATAGGTATGTGATAGATTCCAGTATAGCTTCGGCGATAACTGGCTCCATAGCGTTAAGCTGCAACTGACCAGCTTCTGCAGCAAATGTAACTGTAAGGTCGTTGCCTATTACCTTGTAGCATACCTCGCTCACCATTTCAGGAACCACAGGGTTTACTTTACCTGGCATGATAGAAGAACCTGGCTGAAGTGAAGGTAGGTTGATTTCGTTGAAACCGCAACGAGGACCAGAAGAAAGCAGACGAAGGTCATTGCTTATCTTTGAAAGTTTTACAGCCAAACGTTTAAGAGCCGAAGAGTAGATAACGTATGAACCAGTATCTGGAGTAGCTTCTATAAGGTTTGAAGCCTTGATAAATGTCATACCCATTATCTCTGAAAGTTTTGAAGTAACCAGTTCTGCATATCCAGGAGTAGAGTTGATACCAGTACCTATGGCAGTAGCACCCATGTTTATTTCCTGGAATAGTTTTGCATTCTGGTTAAGACGGTCAACTTCTTCTGAAAGAGTAGCAGCAAATGCTTCAAACTCCTGTCCTACTGTCATAGGCACAGCGTCCTGCATTTCTGTACGGCCCATTTTAAGGATAGAAGCAAATTCTTTTCCTTTGGCACGGAAAGAAGCGATAAGGCCTTCCAGGTGTTTTATAAGCTCTATGTTTGAGTAGATGAATGCTACTTTAAGAGAAGTAGGATATGCGTCATTTGTACTCTGTGATAGGTTTGCGTGGTCGTTTGGAGAGATAGTTTTGTAATCGCCACGTTCTTTGCCCATAGATTCAAGAGCTATATTGGCAATAACTTCATTGGCGTTCATATTGGTAGAAGTACCTGCACCACCCTGGATAAGGTCCACAGGGAATTCTTTGTCAAATTCACCGTCAATGATTCTCTGGCAAGCAGCTTCCATAGCCTGGAAGATGTCTTTTGGAAGTAGTCCTAGAGCGTAGTTGGCACGAGCAGCAGCTAGTTTAACTATACCAAGAGCTTTTACCAATTCGCGGTAGTCGCTTACCTTGATGCGAGAGATGTCAAAGTTTTCTATCGCACGTTGTGTCTGAACTCCGTAATACGCCGTAGCAGGTACTTTTACCTCGCCCAACGAGTCGCTTTCTATTCTGTATTTCATCTTTTTGAGAATGTTTTGTTTTTAATATGTTATTTAATTGTTTATGGGTGCTAATTTAGAAAAGATTTTTCACCTTGCCATACTTTATTTCATAAATACACCTACTGCATCATTTGTGGTGAAATATTGCTGAAAACTCAACGTTTGAGGGTAAAATCTACACTTTATGAGGTCTTATGACTTGATTGATGATTTTTTATCTACTCTTTTTTTTTATTTCAATCCTCCTTTAACATATCGGGGCGGCGTTCACGTGTGCGACGTATAGCTTCCTCGGCTCTCCATTTCTCTATCGCACCGTGATTTCCACTCATAAGCACATCGGGTACTTTCAGCCCCTTGTATTCTACCGGGCGGGTATATATAGGTGGTGATAGTAATCCGTCTTGGTGGCTATCTGAAAGAGCACTCTGTTCGTCGCCCAACACACCGGGAATAAGACGTACTATGCTGTCTGCCACTATTGCCGCTGCCAGTTCACCTCCCGAAATCACATAGTCTCCTATCGATATCTCGTGTGTGATGTGCAGCTCTCTCACGCGTTCGTCCACACCCTTGTAGTGTCCGCATAGTATGATGATGTTTTCATACATAGAAAATGTATTTGCCATAGGCTGGTCCCACTGCTGGCCGTCTGGTGTCATATATATGACGCTGTCATAGTGGCGTTCACTTTTGAGTTGTTCTATGCATTTGTCGATAGGTTCTATCATCATCACCATACCAGCACCTCCGCCAAACTGATAATCGTCCACTTGGCGATATTTGTTTTTGGAGTAATCGTGTAGGTTGTGTACATATATCTCTACATATCCCTTGTCCTGTGCGCGTTTCATTATAGAATGTGCAAAGGGGCTTTCCAGTAGTGCCGGTACGGCGGTTATAATGTCTATTCTCATATATTACAGTGGCATATCGGCCAATTTATCCAGTGTGTATTTTATCATATTGTCTACCGATTCTAGTGGGTGGGAGGAAAAAGTCCCTGCTGCACGATTGGCTATGATGCAGTTTATGGAGCAGGCTCGGTGTCCCAAAAGAGCGGCAAGTCCATAGATGGTAGATGTCTCCATCTCATAGTTTGTGATACGTAAACCATTATGTGTGAATCCCTCTATGCGAGAGTTCATATCCTCCTGTGCCAATGGCAATCTCAACACCCTGCCTTGTGGTCCATAAAAACCGATGGCGGTAGCTGTAAAGCCTGCGTGGGTGTTCTCGCTGCTAAGTGCTGTAAAGAGAGCCTCGTCGCCACTTACAACATAGGGTCTGGATAGGAGTTTGTTCCACGATGTCTGCTCTATAAATGCGTTTTCCAGTTCTATGTTGCGTACGTGCTGGCTGTCATAGAAATGCAGGACGCCGTCCAGCCCCAGTCCATATCTAGACACCACATAACTATCCACAGGTATTTCCTTCTGCAATGAACCCGATGTTCCTATGCGTACTATACGCATAGAGGTATGTGTGGGTTTTATGCTACGGGTATCGAAGTCTATGTTTTTAAGAGCGTCTAGTTCGTTTATGACTATATCTATGTTATCGGGTCCTATACCGCTGGATAGTACCGTCATACGCACACCGCGGTAAGTGCCTGTATTTACAACCATCTCGCGATGAGAACTGCGGTGTTCTATACTATCAAAATGTCGTGATACGCGTTCCACACGGGCAGGGTCTCCTACCAATATGACCGTATCGGCACATTCTTCTGGACGTAATCCTATGTGGTATATCTGACCTTGCGGTGTGATGATAAGTTCAGATTCTTTAATGGTATTCATAGCGTTCATTATTATTTGGTACGAGTATAGCCTTGACCTATGAGGAATGTGCGTATCTTGTCTGTAAGCTCGCCTTGGATTATTATCTGTGAGTCTTTCACGCTGCCACCTACACCACAGTGTTTTTTTACCTTGCGGCCTAGTTCTTCGAGGTCTTCATCACTCCCTACAAATCCTTCTATGATGGTAACGACCTTTCCACGTCGCCCGCTGGCGTCGCGTTTTACTTTGAGTCGTTGAGCATCGGCGGTAAGTGTTTCTACTTCTTCCTCCGCAGGGGAGAGGTCCATAGTGCGGTCGGTAGAGAATACCAATCCTCCCAGCTCTTCAAACGAATGTGATATGTTTTTTGCCATACAGTTATGCCTATCTATATAATAGTAGATAGATATGTCAAATATACGCAATTTGCGTATATGGTAGAGGAGATTATTTAAAAAATTTGATGTGGCGTATGAGCATCTGTGATAGTCGTGGGGATTGTGATGCCAGGTTTATAAGGGTGAGACGATAGGCCGTCTCGCTCATCTCCCATACACGTGTTATGCCACGGGTATCGGCTATCCATATGTTTTGCAGGTGTTCATCGGTAGGGAGATGGTTGTTAAGTAGTATGCGTATAGAGTGTTCTATGGCGTGTTCTATGGTCATAGGGTCGTCTATACCATAGATGTGGATTTCGCTGGAAAGTCGTGAGAAATTTTTAAGAGAGGGGTCATATGAGGCAGATGGACGTTTTTTAAATGTCTTGCTCGATGATTTTGAAGGGAAGAAATGGCGTTTGGGTGTAGGGGTGTTCATAGTAAGGTTGGTGTGTGGGCCACAAGGTAGAACCTTTACGACCGATTTTCTTTATAAATGTACAAAGTAAAAAGCAAAATATCATATGAAAAGAAAAAAATAATGTATTACCTTTGCAGGGTACGTCTATAAAGATGTCATAATATAGAATAAAACATAAAATATGCTCACACGTCGTCATATAAGAGCCAAAGTAATGCAGGCGGTCTATGCTTATAGACAGTCAGATATGCAGGATATAGCCGTAGCTCGTAAGAATCTCATACTGGGAATAGAAAAGATAGAAGAACTGTATTCATATCAGTATTCGTTGTTGCTGGCGGTAAAGGATATGGCATCAGCCCGTATAGAAGCCCGTCGCGGCAAACGTCTGGCTACAGCCGAAGACCTTAATCCAAATATGCGTTTTGTAGAGAATCCTGTATTTGCTTTTCTGGAAGAAAATAAGACTCTACGCCGTCTTGCAGAACGTTTTTCTTCGCCTTGGCAGGACCGCAGCGAGTATGTGGAACTGTGTTATAACGAGTTTTTGCAGTCGAGCGAATATGAAGAATATATGCAGGAGGAAACACCTACGTTTATAGCTCATAAAAAGATAGTGATATTCCTCTTCAAAAAGATAATAGCTCCTATGGAAGCTGTGGCAGACTATTATGAAGATTGCCATAAGGAATGGGTAGGAGACTTGCAGGTAGCCAATAGTATGCTGCTTAAAACCATAACCGATATCTATGAAGATATACCGGTAGATGAGATGGAGATACCTACACTGTTTAAGGATATTCTGGATAGGGACTTTGCGGTAAAACTACTGGAACGCACCATAGAGAAAGGGCCATCATATAGACCTATGATAGAAGAAAAATTAAGAAACTGGGACGCCGAACGCATAGCGATGGTGGACTTTATCCTGATGGAGATGGCTGTGGTGGAATTTATGCTCTTTAATACCATACCAGCCAAGGTTACACTTAACGAATACATAGAGGTGGCCAAGGAATACTCTACGGTTAAAAGCAGTGTGTTTATAAATGGTGTATTGGACCGTCTGATGGAAAGTTTGACAAAAGAAGGAAAAATCCAGAAATCGGGCAGAGGCCTTATGTAGTTGGTTGTGTTACATAAATTTTGTATTTTTACAACCTCACCCAAATACGAGATATAAAAGATGAAAAAGGTATTACTGCTAATAGTAGCATTGGGACTGACGGTGAGTATGTGCGGAGCAGAACCTCAAAGCAAAGGAGGTAAAAAAGATGCACAGATGACCGAGGTCAAAAAAGAAAAGCGTGCCATTATGGCCTGGGAACGCAATGCCCGCAAATGGGACTTTGGTGATATAGAACGTGGTAAAAAAGTATCACACGTCTTTAAGTTTAAGAATACGGGTAATGCTCCGCTCATCATAGCAGATGTCGCAACGTCGTGTGGTTGTACTATGCCCGAATACCCTCGCGAACCTATAATGCCAGGAGATGAATCACAGGTCAAGGTTACGTTTAATGGCGAAGGTTGGGACCGTTTTACCAAATCGGTAACCCTTACGGTAAATACCCGCGAAGGTCGTGAGATACTATATATCACTGGTAATATCGTCGACCCCAAATAACACAGAAATCATAAACTTAATTCTTAAATAAAATGAATCAAATTATCCTTCAAGCAGCCGCTGGTGGTGGCGGTATGAGTATGATAATCATGCTCGTGGCATTTATAGCCATTATGTATTTCCTTATGATACGTCCTCAACAGAAACGTCAGAAACAGGAAAAACAATTCAGAGAAGAATTGCAGAAAGGACAGTGGGTTGTAACCATAGGTGGTATCCACGGTCGTTTGGTAGAGATAAATGACTCTACTGCTGTAATAGATACAAAGGCTGGTCATATAGTATTTGAACTATCTGCTATATCTCGTGACCTTACACTGGCACGTTACGGTAACAAAGAAGCCAAATAATCATAATAAAGGAAGTAGAAACGAGAGCCTGCTTAAAGTGCAGGCTCTTTTGGGATATATATATGTATATGGAGGAGAAAAAGAAAGCACAAGAGGCATTTTCCAGACTGTATGACATAGTGGAGGAATTGCGAGAGAAGTGTCCTTGGGACCGTAAGCAGACATTTGAGAGTCTGCGTTCAAACACCATAGAGGAAGTCTATGAATTGGCAGATGCCATTATAGATGAAAATATGGATGAGGTACGCAAGGAATGTGGAGATGTGATGCTTCACGTTATATTCTATGCCATTATGGGACGTGAACGAGGTGCCTTTACGATGAGTGAAATACTGGACGGGGAGTGTGAAAAACTCATACGTCGCCACCCTCACGTCTATGGAGATGTGTGTGCCCAGGATAGTGAGACTGTAAAAAAGAACTGGGAGAAGATAAAACTCACCGAGGGTCGCAAGTCTGTACTATCGGGAGTACCACGCAGCCTGCCAGCGATGATTAAAGCCCAGCGTATAAAGGAAAAAGCCCAGGGTGTAGGATTTGATTGGGAAAATGCCAGCGGAGTATGGGATAAAGTATGTGAAGAGATGGGAGAACTGCACGACGAAGTGGAACGTGGCGATAAAGAGGCTATGAAAAAGGAATTGGGAGATGTGTTCTTTTCATTGGTTAACTATGCCGAACATCTAGGTATCAATGCCGAAGAAGCACTGGAATGTACCAACAAAAAATTCATATCCCGTTTTATGACTATGGAACGTCTTATAGACGAGGCAGGAGAAAATCTATCACAGATGAATGTGAACGATATGGAAGTGTTCTGGCAACGTGCCAAAGAATATGAAAAATAGTATATATGTACTGTGAATCTTAAAAAACGGCACCCTCGGGTGCCGTTTTTTAAGGGATATATTTTATTTCTTTTTATCCAGTGGTAGTTTTAGTCTGGCGCGACGGTTAAGCTCTTCCAGACATTCTTTACATAGGCAACCGGTGTATTCTCCAGATATGTAAGCTATTACATCTGGGTGAAATTCTGTGCTCATACACCAGCAGTTTTCTATGTCTTCGTGTAGGCAAGTAAACGTCTTGCCGCATCGTGGGCAGGTCTTTTCCATAGTATAATGTATTTTATTCTAGTTCAAATGAATCTTCATTGTAATCTGCATTTGTCTTGCCAGATGACAACATCTTTAGCATATTTATCTCGCTCTGTGTAAGGAAACGCCACATACCACGACTTAGGTTCTTTTTGGTAAGAGGACCCAGTTGTACGCGGTCCAGTTTAACTACCTGGTAACCCAAATGCTCAAATATACGACGGACGATACGGTTACGTCCCGAATGTAGTTCCACTCCTAGTTCGTTGTGGCGTGCATCTGGGATATAAGATATGTTGTCTACCTGTATTATGCCGTCTTCCAGTTCTATACCCGAACGTATATTCCCCATATCCTGTGCCGTAAGGTTGCGGTCCAGTGTTACTTGATATGTTTTTTTGATGTTGCTGGAAGGGTGCATTATGCCTTTGGCCATCTCGCCGTCATTTGTAAAGAGCAGCAGTCCCATAGTAGAACGGTCTAGACGACCTACTGGATATATTCTCTCACGCGAAGCATTCTTTATAAGGTCCATCACCGTACGACGTTTTTCTGGGTCGTCTGTCGTGGTGATGTAGTTTTTAGGCTTGTTGAGTAGGACATATACTTTCTTTTCGGCTTTCAGCTCCACTCCATCAAAACATACGCGGTCTGTCGGCTGGACCTTGTATCCCATCTCGGTAACTACTTCACCGTTTATGGTTACATTTCCGCTGCGTATGTACATATCTGCATCACGGCGTGAGCATATACCAGCGTGAGCGATAAATTTATTAAGACGCATACCTCCATCGTCTTTGCCACGACGTGAGTTTAGTGCACTTGTAGCACGTGTAGAAGGACGTGGAGATTTAGGAGTTGAGTGTGATAGGCGTTCTTTGGATAGTGCAGCCGCCGAACGCACACGGTCTTCGCGACGTTTTTCTGGGTTGTCGTGGCGGTTATCTGTACGAGCCTTGCGTGCACGTTCTGCCTCACGAGCCATTTCGGCACGTTTTTCGGGAGAGATATATACGCTTTTGCGGTTGCCAGTTTTTATGCTTTCCATTCCGTCTGTCTTTCTGGAACTATGAGCATTGCGACGTGGAGTTTTGTTGTCGCTAGATGAAGATTTCTCGTTCCTGTTACGAGATGGTGATGATGATGTAGAGGTGTTACGACCTTTGCGTTGTATCATATAAATGTATTTAAGTTGCTGTCTTCAAGACAGTAATGTGTTATTGGGGTATTCTGTATGCTGCCCCATATTCTGCACTGCAAAGATAGTCTTTTATATTGGGATTTTGCCTATGTGAGCCTCCTGTGTCGTAAAAATTTTTGAAGGGGTAGTTATGTGTTGTATATTTTCACTACATTTGATGCATAATATAATGATATATGCACACTTTTATCTCTCGTCTATGTGATAGTATAATGACGATGGGACGACCTTTACACGAGATAAGTATAGTCGTTCCAGCACGTCGTGCGGCTCTTTTTATAAAAAAAGAACTGGCATCAAGACATACTACACCCTTTATAGCTCCTCATATATGTACGATAGAGGATTTGGCGCAGGATATGTCTCACCTTACCCGAGCCTCTATGACGACATTGCTTTTTGAGTTTTATGCAGCATATAGAACGATGTGTGGCGAGGACAAGTGTGATGCGTTTGATGTTTTTATGAAATGGGCGCCTACTCTTATGTCTGACTTTAACGAGATAGACCGTTATATGCTTTTGGCAGATGATGTATTTGCTACCTTGCGTGAAGTAGAACGTATAGAAGGTTGGGATTTGGAGATGCCGCTTTCTCCTCTTATGAAGAGTCATAAAGAGTTCTGGAAGATGAGCGAAGGACTGTATCATTGTTTCCGTGAAAGACTATTGGGACAGGGTATAGGGTATTCGGGTATGATATTCCGTCGTGCAGGGGAGAATGCTACACGCAGTGCGGCATCAATGATAGATGATAGGCAGTGGGTATTTGCCGGGCTTAATGCTATGAGCCGTGCCGAGGAAGAAATCATATCATATTACATAGAGAAAAAAGATGCACATATATATTATCATTGTGATGATTATTATATGAGCGAAGGTCATAGTGCGGGGCTTTTCCTACGACGATTAAAGGAAAATGGTGTATTAGGTCGTGGTTTTACGTGGGTGGAGAATAGTATGCGTGAACGAAAGAAGATGGAGGTTATAGCCGTTACACGCACGGTCACACAGAGCAAAGCAGCCAGTAGAGTATTGGAACGACTGTATGAACAGGATAGCGATATGAAAGACACGGTAGTGGTCCTGGCCGATGAAAAACAGCTGGTGCCTATGCTATCCTCTATTCCACAGTGTATAAAAGCCGTCAATGTAACGATGGGGTATCCTCTGTCTATGCTTCCAGCTTCGGGTTGGGTAGAGGCGGTTATGGATATGCATACTACACCTCGGCGACTGCATCTATCGGGTTATTATCACAAGGATGTGATGAAGGTGCTGTCACATAGCCTTACACACAGATGGCTTACATATAACGGCATTGATTACACTATACCTATTAAATCTTATGTCATAAGTGAGAATGCAGTCGATTTTTCATTGGAAGGATTCTATAAGTGGTATGCACGTAAAGAAAAGAAAAATAAACTGCCAGATGATGTAATATCTAGGCTCAATCTATTGCTGGGGAAGGTAGATGCTACCCCTATCTCCTGCTGTGAAAAGATACAGGATATACTTCTTTCCATAAAACAGATGAGTGATAGTTATGATGATATGAGTATGGAGTATGTCTATTACAGCTATGAGATATTTAAGATGTTACACGACTATATGATGCGTTATCCATATGTGGAGAGCATATATACGATGGGACAACTGTATCGTCAGTTGAGTAGTAGTCAGACGGTAGATTTCTATGGAGAACCATTGGAGGGATTACAGGTGATGGGACTACTGGAAACGCGTTTGCTCAATTTCAAGAATGTCATCATCACAGGAGTGAACGAAGGTACGTTGCCTGCTGCCCGCAATGAGAATACTTATATCCCTCACGATGTAAAACGTTACTATGGCCTGCCTACATATAGTGAAAAGGACGCCATATATTCCTATCATTTCTTCCGTCTGTTACAGGGGGCATCACACATAAGCGTTATCTATGATGCCGATGAAAGTTCCAAGGGAGTGATGGAACCTTCGCGGTATGTTCAACAACTCAAACACGATATGAGAGACCTGTGGGATATAAAGGAAGAGGTGATAGCAACACCTACGGGAGCCTTGCCTGTAAGGATAACCACACTACCCAAATCTCCCTATGCCATATCTCGTACGCTGGATATAATGAAAAGGGGAATCTCGCCATCTGCTATTATAAGCTATATGTCCTGTCCTATGGATTTTTATTATAAACGAGTGCTGGATATGGGTGATGTGGAAACGGTAGATGAAACTGCCGAAGCCAATACTATGGGGTCTATCATTCATCGTGTGTTGCAGGTTTTATATACTCCGTTCTTAAATACGACTCTCACGGTAGATAGCATTAAAAAGATGCAGGTGTGGGTAGATAAAGAGGTGAAATGTGCCTTTGATGAATTACTCACGGGGCGTTCTTATAAAACAGGAACCAATTTTCTCGCCTTCCAGGCTGTAAAAAGAATAATCCATAACTATCTGTCCTGCCAGATGAAGGAGATAGAGGAGGGCAATGATATATGCCCTGTGGGACTGGAAGAAAAACTTGACGTAGAGATAGAACTGGACGGTGTTAAGGTAAGACTCTATGGTGTGGCAGACCGTATAGATATGTATAACGGTGTGTTGCGTGTGGTGGATTACAAGACGGGTAAGGTAGATGAAAAAGACCTTAAAGTAGAGGATATGAGTGTTTTGCGGTCGTCTTATGTGGACGATGAGAAAGTGGAACATATCTTCTCCTATGGTAAATTTTTCCAATTGATGTTCTATGCCTATGTCTATATAAAGATGAAGGACAGGCAAGGTGTAAAGATAGATAGTTTTGGTGTGGGAATAGACTCCTTACGCAAACCAGCGGGAGGAGTAATGCCTCTTAAAATAAATGGTAGAGAACAGTTTTCTGCTATGGATATTGCCGAATATGAACGTAGCTTATATGATGTGCTACGAGAGATGATAAATAAAGATGAGCCTTATGTAGAGCTGGGAACTATTTATTACGATATACTATCTTAGAAAACATATCCCATATCACTACACCTGCACATACGGCTATATTGAGCGAATGTTTGGTGCCTGCCTGTGGTACTTCCAGTGCAGCATCACACATATTGACTACATCTTGTTCTACGCCAAATACTTCGTTGCCAAAGACCAGTGCATATTCTGTCTGTTGTGCAGGATAGAATTTTTCAAGGGACGTACTGCCGCTTACTTGTTCTACGGCCAGTATTGATACTCCTTTTTCTTTAAGGGAAGTGATGGCGTCGGCTGTGGTAGGAAAGTACTCCCACTCTACCGATTCTGTCGCTCCCAGTGCAGTACGATTTATGTCCTTGTGAGGAGGGGTTGCTGTTATGCCACACAGGAGCAGTTTTTTCACCGCAAAAGCATCACAAGTACGGAATACCGAACCTATGTTATTAAGACTGCGTACATTGTCCAGAACTACATACAGAGGCGTTTTTGTAGATTTTTTGAAGTCATCTACTGTGAGTCGTCCCAAATCATTGCTTGTGAGTTTTTGCATAGAAATGATAAATTTTAATTTTTTGCAAAAATAGTGATAAGAAATGATGAAATTGGCTTAAATTAGCAAATTGTAACAAACATAAAATGTAGAACATGAAAAAACTTGTTATTTTGTCGTTTTTTGCATTTATTACTGTCCTATCGGTAAACGCTCAACCTTATCCATATATGGACGTTAGTGGTTATGCGTCTATAAAAGTAACTCCAGACATAATAAATGTATCTGTTAGTTTTGGAGAGAATAAGGAATTCTTTGGAAAACAGAACATAGAAGACCTGGAACAGAAAGTCATCAAAGTATTGAAGGAGAACGGCCTTGATATAAAGAAAGATGTTTCTGTACAAGAAAATTCGTCACAAGGCGAAGGTGGACGTGTATATATCCGAAAAACTATAAGTTTTACGTTGGATAATTATAAAAAATACTATGACATAGTTCGTGAACTGGATTTCAAAGGAATACAAAGCGTTCGTATAAATTCTACAAAATACTCCAAAGAAGATGAAGTGAAACTGGCACTACTGCCCGAAGCTATGAAAAACGCTCGATCTATGGCCGAAGCTATACTTAAAGATAGCGAAGCCGAAGTAGGGAAACTACTATATATCAATGCCCAGAATGTGCGTATGTCATATGCTCAAAATAAGGCAGTTATAGTGGGGTATGGGACTAGAAAAGATGCAAAAGAATATGTTGATAAACCAGTAGATATAACATTGAGTGTAGATATGTCGGTGTGTTTTTCTATTTCATATCCCAAGTCTGAATAATGTTTTTGTAAAAAGATAATAAACATATTATTGTAAAAGTGTCATATAAAAAAAATATATTTCTGCTGCTGTTTATAGTTTGTGTGGGAGGATTGGAGGGGCAGACATCTATGGAGTCTCTTCCTGTTCCTGCTACATTGGAACAGTGTGTGGACTATGCTTTGGCTCATAATATATCTATAGCCAAATCTCAACTTAATGTCAATAGTTCGGTTGTGGATAGACGTGATGCTTGGGGAGCGTTCTTGCCTAGTGTTACGGCTTCGTCAAACTATAACCATAGTCAGGGTTTCAGTTTTGATGCCAATACCAACCAACGTACCACATCTACACAACAGGCTATGAGTGTGAGTGCAGGGCTTTCGCTCAATGTTTTTAACGGTTTACGTGACCTTAATAATTATCGTCGTTCACAACTGTCGTTGGCTGCCGCCAGATATGAAAATGAAAAGATACTGAGCGATGTAAAACTCAATGTGGTATCGGCATATCTCACTGTCCTGTCGGCCATAGAATATGAAAAAGTAACCGAAAGCCAGTGTGAACTATCCAGATTACAGGTAGAACGTATGAATCGTCTTATAGCGGTGGGTAAAAATGCACAGGGAGACCTCTATGAGGTAGAGGCGACATTGGCTCGTGATGAACAGTCGCTGGTAGATGCCCGTAACCAGAAGACGATGGCCTATATTGCACTTCGTCAGTTGCTGTCGCTGGATATAGATGCTCCGTTAGAAATAGTGCCTGTAAGCTATGAAAAACTATCCCGTGTAGAGGTTCTTAATCACACGCCATATGAGATATATGTGAAGGCTATGGAGGGGCTTCCCGAGATGAACAAGGCCCGCAAGGACGTTGAGGTTGCTTCGCGTAATCTGGCCATAGCCCGCAGCGGATACTCCCCTACCATAAATGCAGGATACAGCTGGTCAAACAGTTTTACGTTTGATTATAGAAATCCAGCGACGGGAGACCCTATTACCATAGGAGACCAGTGGAGAAATAACTCTCGACATTATTTTCAAGTAGTGCTGTCCATACCTATCTTTAATCGTATGTCTACCATTACGTCGGTGCAGCATAGTAAGATAAACCTTATGATGGCAGAATACACGTTAAACGAAACCAGTCTGGCATTGCAACAAAAGATAGAACAGGCCTATGCCGATGCTACATCTTCGTTACAGAGCTATCGTGCTGCCGAAAAAGCAGCTGCTGCATCGGCCGAAGCGTTGCGTTATGCTACTGCCAAATTTGAACAGAGCAAACTTTCGGCATATGAATATGAAACTGCCAAAAATCAGCTCTTGCGTAGCCAGACAGATGTCCTACGTGCCAAATATGACTATATTTTCAAGACATTCCTCCTGGAATACTATCATTCACAGAAAATCAAGATATAAACATATAATTTTACTCTCGAGATGATGAAAGGAAAATTCAAATTAAAATATCTATTGGCGGCTATTGTGGTGGCTGTGATACTCCTACTTACGGTTCTTAAAAGTACGGGCGTGATAGGTAATAATGATATCTCTATGGAGGTTACTACCATAGAACCACAGCGACAGACCATTGTACAGAAAGTTACGGCATCGGGTAAGATACAGCCCAAGACCGAGGTCAAGATAGCTCCCGAGGTATCGGGTGAGATTATAGAACTCACGGTGAAAGAAGGAGATGAGGTGCGTAAAGGCGTGTTGCTGGTACAGATAAAGCCAGACATTTACCTATCGGCAGTCAATCGTGCCAATGCTGCTGTCAAACAGTCGGTGGCGTCACTGGAACAGTCGGCTGCTCGTCTTAAAGAATCCAATAACGAATACCTGCGTTCCAAGTCTCTGTTTGAGAGTGGAACGATATCCCGTAGTGATTGGGAGGCAACAGAAACATCATACCGCGTGGCGGTGCTTAATCACGAGGCTGCCGAATCCCAACTGGAAAGTGCCAAGGCTTCCCTTACCGAGGCCGAAGACAACCTTACCCGTACGCGTATATATGCTCCTATTACGGGAACGATATCTCGTCTTAATGTAGAGAAGGGAGAACGCGTGGTAGGTACGGCTACGATGGCCGGTACCGAGGTATTGCGTGTGGCAGACCTCGACGTGATGGAGGTAGAGGTAACGGTAAGTGAGACAGATATAGTAAAACTGGCCGTAGGTAATCCTGTGGTGGTAGAGGTAGATGCATACTGGGGACGTAAGTTCCGCGGAGTGGTGGAAGAAATAGCCTCTTCGTCATCAGATGCATCGGCATCGGTGGACCAGGTAACCAATTTTGCGGTGAAGATACTGCTACTGGAAGACTCATATAAAGCATTGGCAGAAGAAAAGAAACTTGCCCATACACCATTTAAACCAGGTATGACTGCATCGGTAGAGATAGAGACTGCACGTAAGGAAAAAGTCCTTTCTGTGCCGGTCAAGGCGGTTACTACACGTGTGGTAAAAGACACGACGGGCGTGAGTGAATTACGTCAAGTGGTGTTTGTGATGCGTGGTGGCGAGGCTGTCCAGTGTGAGGTTGAGACAGGCATACAGGACGATGAAAATATAGAGGTTTTGGCAGGATTAAAAGAGGGTGATGTGGTTATAACAGGGCCTTATACTGCCGTTTCCAAGACATTGGCTCAGGGTTCAAAAGTAAAAACGGCCAAAGAAGTAAAATAAAGATATGAAGATAGCTCTAGTAGGATATATGGCCAGTGGTAAGAGTGCTATGGGACGTGCTGTGAGTGCGTCCTTGGGTGTGAGGCATATAGACCTGGATAGCTATATAGAAAAAAGTGAGGGGCGTTCTATCCCAGATATTTTTAAGGAAAGTGGCGAGCGGGGTTTTAGAGAGATAGAGAGCAGATGTTTGCGTGAGGTACTGGAAGGAGATGATGATGTGGTTCTTTCATTGGGTGGAGGTACACCTGTGTGGGGGAATAATATGGATTATATAACGGGAAAGTGTAAAGTGATTTATCTGTGTGCATCGGTAATGACGCTGGTAGACAGACTTTCCCGCAGTCGTAATCCTCGCCCGTTGGTGGTGGGTAAAAGCCGCGAAGAACTCATAGACTATGTGAGAGAAAACATAGAGAAAAGAGAACCTTACTATAAAAGAGCACATTATACGGTAAGTGTGGAAACGCTATCTATCGAGGATAGTGCCAGGGTTTTGCTTTCGCTTATAAAAGAAAAAATATTAACAACAAATAATGTAGATATATGAAACTTTTGGAAGGAAAAGTAGCTCTTATAACAGGAGCGTCTAGGGGTATAGTTCGTGGTATAGCCGAGGTTTTTGCTGCTCACGGTGCCAATGTGGCCTTTACATACCTATCATCGGTAGAAAAAGGGCAGGCTCTGGAAGCAGAACTATCTGCCTATGGTATCACAGCCAAGGGATATCGCAGTGATGCATCGGACTATGACCAAGCTCACGCACTGGCCGATGAGGTAGTAAAAGACTTCGGTCGTTTGGATATTTTGGTGAACAATGCTGGAATAACACGCGATGGTCTGCTTATGCGTATGAGCAAAGACCAGTGGGACGCTGTCATCAAGACCAATCTGGATTCTGTATTTAACCTTACTCACGCTGTGCAGCGTACTATGTTGCGTCAACGCAGTGGTTCGATAATAAATATGTCATCTGTAGTGGGAATAAAAGGTAATGCAGGCCAGGCAAACTATGCCGCATCAAAGGCTGGTATCATAGGTTTTACCAAATCTGTTGCACTGGAACTGGGTTCACGTGGAATACGTTGTAATGCCATAGCTCCAGGATTTATAGAGACAGAAATGACAGGAGCGCTGGACGCCAAAGTGGTAGAAGGCTGGGTAGAGTCTATACCTCTTAAACGTGCAGGTACGGTAGAAGACATAGCAAATGCTTGTCTATATCTGGGAAGTGACCTTTCAACATATGTTACAGGGCAGGTGCTTTCTGTAAACGGAGGTATGCTTACATAGTATAGAGATTATAAAGTATTGACGATAAAAAAGCGGCTGCCAAGGCAGCCGCTTTTTTTTTACAGTGATAAAGTTTTTATCTCATTCCTGTTATATTGCTGTATTTTGGGGAGGCCGATGTGGTGGTAGGAGTAGTGCTTCCTTTGGCAAATGATACGGGTAACATAAACACATATTGTGTCTTTTTCTCGCCAATGGTCGCTCCCAGCAGCCAAGGGTTCATCTTTTGGAAAGCATTCCATACAGCCACGCTGAAATCGTGATGTGATGATTTTATTATCTCTATACTGAATGTCCCATCTGTTTCTATCAGTATTTTAACCAATACTCTTCCACCGTTCATTCTGTGTGTAAAACCTTCTGGATATACGATGTTACGTGTTATGTCTTTGTATATCTGTTTTTGGTTGCATTTATGCAAGCGGGAGTTGTCTCCTACATATCTCAAGCAGGCTTTGTTATATACGGGTGGATATACCACTTGGGCGTGTAGCGATGAGGCCAACAACGCAAATACCATAAGGGATAAAATTTTTTTCATAATGTTTATTTATAATGTGACTATGTTATGTGTATGTGCTACAAATGTAAAAAAAATCCCCGACGATGTCGGGGATTATATGTAACGGTTATTAACGTGACTGCTGTGTAAAGTTCACAGGAAGCATATAAGATACTTCTACTGGTTTACCACGCTGTTTACCAGGAGTGAAAGGTTTGATTTTTGAAACCACACGCAATGCTTCTGCGTCTAGGTTTTTATCAACACCACGAGCTATTTCTCCTTTTACAGTACCGTCTTTTTTGATGGTAAGTTTCACGTAAACACGACCTGTGATACCCATTTCAAGACATATCTGTGGGTAAACGATGTTTCTAGAAAGCACTTCGTTAAGTTTTTTGTTTGTACATTCTAGGAGTTTTTCGTCTTTACCCTTGAAACGTTCGCAGCCAGGATAGATAGGTTTATCCTCGATGACAGTGAAAGGCACTACTTCTTCCACTTCTTCTTCTACGGCTACCACTTCTACCACTTCAACTACTTCGGCAGCAGATGTTTCGGCAGACTGGATTTCCATTTCCTCGATTTCTTCATCGTCTTCGGCTATGATGATCTGCTCTGGAGCCGCTGGTGGTGGAGGTGGAGGAGGAGGAGTGTCCAGTGGACGTTCTGTAATCATAACCTCTTCATCGTCTAGATTAAGAGATACCTTACCTAGGTCAAGGTCTGAATTGTCATAAGACTTCCATTCAAATGCTATAAAAGTTACAAAAAGTGTAACTATAAGACCTATTTGAAGGAACAGACCCTTGCGACGTTCTAGGTCGGCTTTTGGGGTTTTCTTTGGTTCCATTGTAATAATGTTTTTATAGATTATTAGATATTTTTCTCTGCAAATATATATGCAAAAACCGTGCCAAACTATATGTTTGCTAGAAAAAATTTTTCATAATTTTGTCTTTATGGAGAAAAAAGGATTTTTATATGTAGATACTCACTCTCATCTGTATGATGAAGTGTTTGATAATGACATACTTGATGTTATAAATCGCGCTGTGGATAGTGGCGTGGGGAAAATTATATTGCCTGCTGTGGACAGTAGCACTATAGATAGAATGTTGGCGCTTGGAGAGCAGTATCCACATGTATTTGAGATGATGATAGGTCTTCACCCTACTTCTATAACGAGTGAAAACGTGGAAAGAGAGTTGGAGGTAGTGAGAGAGCACTTGGATAGAGGCGCCTGGATAGGGATAGGAGAGATAGGACTGGATTTTTATTGGGATACTACATATAAAAAAGAGCAAGAGGAGGCATTTGAACGTCAGTTGTCGTGGGCGGTGGAGCGAGAGATGCCTGTGTCTATACATAGCCGCGAGGCGATGGACAGGACGCTGGAGATATTGTCTTCATATAAGGTAAAAGGGGTGATGCACTGTTTTTCTGGCACATTCTCCCAAGCCTGCAAGGTGATAGATATGGGGCTTAAAATAGGTGTTGGAGGGACTGTAACATATAAAACTAATCTTATGAGGGAGATAATACGCACGGTGGGCTATGAGCATATAGTATATGAGACAGATGCTCCTTATCTGCCACCAGTACCTTACAGAGGTAAACGTAACGAGAGTTCTTATATCCCTCACATAGTGGCTTATCTTTCAGAATATCTAGGGGTGTCCATTGCAGAACTAGCTAGTGCTGCACAGAAAAACGTAGAGAGTGTTTTTGGTATAGTACTTTAAGACAGTATTTGCTATATTGGGGTAAAAGCCCTGCTATGTGTCGTGTTTTCCTGTATGTGATGTTTTTACTATTCCCGACTGTGTTGTACGGAAAGCGTCCACCTTATAATCTATATTATCATATAAAAGATGTGTGGGATTATGTAGATAGTGTAAGAGAAAGGAATAATCTGCCAGACACTGTTAAATATTCTATGCGATGGAGAGTCCAGCCACCCCTTACAGATACTCTTCTCTCGCTTTCGGTAGTTCTACATCGTTGTGTAGAGCGAGGTGTAGCCGATGAAAAAATATATATGGAGCTGGCACGTATATATATGGCATTGGGACGGTATGACGATGCTTATTCTGTTATATCTCCAGATGTAAAACCTTCGCGGGCGGCATTGTGGTATGCAGTGCTGGCCTTGTGTGAAGAAAACAGAAATCGAGCGGTGTTCTATAAGGAGAGGATAGATCTCGATTGGGCGGTGAGTAATTATCCCGATGTGATGGCCGGTATAGATACTATGTGTGTCAGCCTCCCAGATTATAAAAACAAATATGTGCTGGTGGTAGATACGGCGAGGATAGATGGTGTAGATGCAGCATCAGTTATTTTATTTAAAAGAAAGTATAAAGAGGTGTATGAACTCTATACTGCCGGTCAATACTCTGCTGCCCAATCTGTAATAGAGGATATACTGAAAGATGGTGGCTTGATGGTAGATGATAAGGCAAAATTTCATCTTCTTTTGGCATTGTGTCGTGGCCGCCTTTATGGCAAGGAGTCTATGGTGCGTTCTATGCGGGCGGTGAGGTCGCTTTATGTGGGGACTCGTCAGGGGGATTTTGCCCGTAAGGTGCTAGATGTGTATGATAAGTGAAGGCTTTTGACGTGATGATAAAAAAATCGTATATTTGTACGATATAAAGAGAAACAATAAATCAATATCAACACTTAAAAATTAAGAAAAGAAATGAAGAACAAAGGTTGTGTAATAGCTGGTATAGTAGCAGCAGGACTGTTGCTTATAGTTATATCTATATTTGCTTGGGGAGTAGGCAAATACAACACTATGGTGGAATTGCGTAGCGGTGAGACAGGGTATGAAAAGGCTTGGGCAGATGTAGAGAGCCAGTACCAACGTCGTAATGACCTTATACCAAATCTGGTAGCTACGGTCAAAGGCTATGCCACTCACGAGGAAAAAACTCTTACTGAGGTTGTCGAAGCGCGTGCAGCAGCCACACAGATGACCATAGACCCATCACAGCTTACACCCGAAGCATTGCAGAAATTCCAAGCATCACAGGGTCAGTTGTCACAGGCATTGGGACGTCTTATGGTGGTGGCAGAACGTTATCCAGACCTTAAAGCCAATGAAAACTTCCGCGAACTATCTTCCCAACTGGAAGGCACAGAAAACCGTATACAGGTAGCGCGTCAGCGTTATAACGAGGCTGCTTCCAGATACAATTCATACATAATGAAATTCCCTGGAAATATCATAGCAGGCATTACAGGATTTGAAAAATCACCTCTCTTTAAGGCAGACGAAGCTGCTGCCACCGCTCCCAAAGTAGAGTTTTAGTGGGGTAGATTGTCTTTAATAAATAGAGATAAATAATGAGTGATATAGTAAGAGATTTCCTTTCACCAGAAGGCGAACGCAGTGTCATAGAGGCCATACGCCGTGCCGAACTCAATACATCGGGAGAGATACGTGTGCATATAGAGGCGGGAGATGGATTGTTGCCACCGCTGGTACGTGCCTCGCGAGTATTTGAAACGCTGGGAATGCACGCCACTCGCGAAGGTAATGCTGTATTACTGTATATAGATGTGGCTCATCACGGTTTTGCTGTGTGGGGTGGTCGTGGCATAGATGCTGTGGTACCCGAAGGTTTTTGGAATGATACATATATGCTCATAAGAGACCGTTTCCGCAGCGGCAGGGTAGCAGAAGGATTGGTCGAGGTTATAGAACAGATAGGAGCCCAACTCAAAGAGTATTTCCCTTACCGCAGTGACGATGTAAATGAATTATCTGATGAAATATCCAGAGGCAATGTATAGATATATATATGTAATAGTATGTGTGCTGTTTTCTGTCCCTATGTGGGGTAAGAGTGATTGTATCCCTGCCAAGCCCCAATTGCAGACATCGGTATATGATTATTCGGCATTGCTTTCAGATGTGCAGAAGATGGCTCTGGAGAGGAAGCTCATAGCATATTCAGACAGTACATCTACACAGATAGTGGTTGCCATAAAAGACGACCTGTGTGGTAATGACATATCTATGTTGGCCATAAACTGGGCACACGAGTGGGGCATAGGACAGGAAAAGGAAGATAACGGAGTCTTTATACTGCTTTCGCCTGCTGCACGTAAGATATTCATCGCTACGGGTTATGGTGTGGAGGGCTCTCTTACCGATGCTATGACTCGCCGTATAATAGAAGAACGAATACTGCCATATTTCCGTAGTGGAGACTATTACGGGGGGCTGATGGCGGGAGTTGACGCTATATTTGAGACTCTTACAGGGCAGTTCAAATCTTCTGCATCGGCAAAGAGTGATGATGATACTAGTCCACTGGTAGCCTTACTGCCTATAATTGTGTTTATAGTGGTGGTTATCGCAGCGAGCAGTGCATCAGATAATAAAAAAGGTGGCAATGGCCCGTCTTCTGGTGGTAATGGCGGCGGAGGTATGACTGCTGGCGAAGCTATGCTACTGGGAATGCTACTTGGCAGTGCTGGACGCTCTAGAGGAGGAGGCTATTCCTCGGGAGGATTTGGTGGAGGCTTCGGTGGTGGAGGCTTCGGTGGCGGAGGCTTTTCTGGCGGTTTTGGTGGCGGAGGCTTCGGCGGCGGAGGTGCCGGTGGTAGCTGGTAGATTACAGATAGATAATGTCATAACTAGATAAAAATAAACATTAGTAGTATGAAAAAACATCAGAACATTTTGTGGGGAATACTTGTAGCGATAGTGTGTGTATGCATATCTAGCCCTACGGCTACGGCACAGAAGAGTAAAGACTTTGCAGGGTTAGCCCGCTATGCAAAAGCCAACGAATCTCTCCCTGCTCCCTCCAAAGGAGAAAAACGAGTAGTTTTCCTAGGTAATTCCATAACAGAAGGCTGGGCAAAACATCACAAGGTATTTTTTGAAGAGAACAAAAACTATGTAAATCGCGGTATAAGCGGTCAGACATCGGAACAGTTCCTTTTGCGTTTCCGTAGTGATGTGATAAACCTACACCCTGCCAAAGTAATCATAAACGTAGGCACAAACGACATAGCCGAAAATACCCGCCCATATGACGAAGACTATACATTTGGAAATATAGTGTCTATGGTGGAATTGGCACGAGCATATAAGATAAAAGTCATATTGTCATCGGTGCTACCTGCCGCTGGTTTTTCTTGGCGTAAGGATATGAAAGACGCTCCGGTTAAAATAGAAGCACTCAATGCCCGCATAAAGGCATATGCACAGAAAGAAAAAATCCCATACATAGATTACTACACTCCTATGGTCTATGGCGAGAAACGCGAACTTAACCCTGCTTATACTTATGATGGTGTCCACCCTACTGCCGCAGGATATGAGGTGATGGAAAAACTGGTGCAGGAAGTCCTTAAATAGTAAAAAGCATTCACGGTAATAAAATACGCCGCCCACTGGGCGGCGTATTTTGTATTATTATGTGATAAAGAATGGTCTTTTTTTATCTACAAAATCAATAGTTGAGATAAGCGGTAGATCCACCATCGCTAATATAGCCATTGTATGTGGTGCCATATTTATCTGTATATTGGCAGTCAATAATGGAGAAAGATTTATATTTTAGTTTTCCATCATTCAATCTTTGTACATTGTCTTCAGAAGAATAGACAGGTCTTGCTATTATGTATTTAGTCTTGTCTCCAGATTTTTTGCAATACACTGCAGCTGTATACCAATAAGTTGTTTTATAAGTTCGTTTACCATCTGTTGTTATTTTATCAAGATCCTTCCGATAGACATTGGTGCTATTGGAAATTTGTTCCCAACCTTGTTCTTCCATCATTGCACAAAGTTCTTCTTCGGGGTTGTTATAATAGGTTTTTTGGTTACTTCCTGTGCAGGATATCAATAAGATAGACATTATGTAAATTAATGTAAATGAGATTTTATTCATATGATAATTATATTTATTGTGTTTATTACTTATATGTTAAATGTGTTTAATGTTTGTTTATTTATTCCAAGGATTCTTCTTGTCAAAGAGTGTATTTTACCAATATAGTGATTATTTAATAATCCGCATTGTCTAAATCTATCTGTTCGTATTTGAGTAAGACACTCACGTGATGATCTACCCAACCAAACTGATTATATTCATATTTATAATCATATTCTAAAGAGATTCTTTCATTTCCTTTTTGCCATATTGCACTGGTGTTTGAGTAAGTATCGGGGGAGCCATATTTAGTTAATAAATTTTGAGCCATTTTTAGAAAAGCATTTTTGCATTCTTCAGCTTTTCTATGAAACTTGGCTTCCCAGGGCATTCCTGGATTTCCTGTGCCACCATCGACAGAACTAAAACTTATCGAGTATAATTCGTCATCATCGTTAAATACGAATGTTCCATTATCAAAATCCGCATCTCCAATGCGTGGATAGGAAATTCTTAATACAGCATTTCCTTTTTTATTTGTATCATATTTGATGCTCTTCCCTTTGTTTTCTAATACGTTTTCAACATCATACTTGTCTTCGCCTAACGTAACTCCGTAGGCTGAAAGATTTTGTGAGAGGACACTTGGACTATAGAGTGTCGATAATATAGTAATGGTAATTAATAAAATTCTTTTCATTTTTTTTGTTGTTGAAATTTCCTACTCACTTTGTGGCATTTCGGTTACTCCATGTGTGCCTGGATTTATGTTATAGATACGCATAAAAAAAGCGTGGCACTTTCAGTGTACTCGCTTCCCAAGGTGTTTGGCGTAACCTAAATCTGCAGAATAACCAAAAGCCCACGCCTATAACGTGAGCATTTATGCTATATTCTTGCAGATTTTCCTATATAGTCGCCAAACTTCTGGGAATGCAGAATAAAGCTAAAACGCTTTTCCAATATGTCTAAAATATGCGTATCTGTCTATACGCGGTGTTTCATAGGCAAATGAATTTTTTTTTGTGTTTTTACAAAATTATAAAATTTTCTATATCCAGAAAGAGTGTGAGGTGTTTTTATCTTTCTACTCTTGTATATATTTTATCTATAACTGTCCATACGATTTATATTTGGAAGAGTCTCGTCTATCGTGTAGTTGAGAAAACGGTTCATATTTTTCATCGCAGCAAAAGCACGGCGTGTTTCTTCTATGAGGCGATTTTCGTCATATAAAACATCATCTGTTATAGTGCGATACATATCATAGTGTTTCATTTTAAGGAAATCACTATATGGGAAATCCTTTGGGAATCCTTGTGGTGTTTTTTTCAACATGTCTTCCCTAGAAAGTGTAAAACCTTCTCTTTCCAAAGAATTATTCAAATCCAAAAATTCGTCTATGTTGTCATATATGTCCCATCGTACGGCCTTGAGAAGGGCGGCATCGGGACAGTAAAGACCACCTCCCCATAGCGAACCGTGTGTGGGGTCTAGGTGAATGTAATAGCCAGCATAGGGGCTCTTTTTGCCACGGCGGTTGATGTATGCTCCCATATGAGTCTTGTATGGGCGTTTGTCGTGAGAAAAACGCACGTCGCGGTATATGCGGTATGTGCAGTCTTTTACCTCTAGATGTCCTACCGTAGGGTCTATCTCTTGGACTATGGGGATAAGCCTAGCCACTAGTTCTTCAAATGCTTCTTTGGCTCGTAGGTATTCGCCTTTGTGTGTCAAAAACCAATCCCGGTCGTTGTTCTTATCTAGTGCCGAAAGAAAATCAAGTATCTGTTTTATCATATATTTATTCTAGTTTTTTTCTCTTCAAAAGTACGAGTTTAATCGCTATAAAATCAATAAAAATTATTATTTTTGTCTGTTCTCATAAAGAGAGAAATAAAGAGTAAACTATGGGACAAAATAAACAAGAACAACTGCTGGGTGGGACACTCACTCACCTGAGTAAAATATCTGGTGGAACGGTTATCACGGGCGATATAACATCAGACGGGGACTTCCGTATAGATGGAACGGTGAACGGTAATATCACTACGGCAGGACGTATAGTGGTGGGTGCTGGTGCTACCGTAACGGGAGATATAAGATGTATGGCTGCCGAAATCGAAGGTACGGTCATAGGAATGCTGTATGTGGGAGATATACTCTCGCTTAAAGGCACGGCGGTGGTAAAGGGAGAGATAACCACGGCGAGACTATCGGTAGAGGTGGGTGCTGTGCTAGATGTTACATCGTGTAGAATGAACACAGAAAACAAATAATATGGAAAATCGCAAAAAATTCAGCGAACTGTCATCTGAAGAAAAACGTCGTCGTACGCAGGAATACATACAGGCGTATGCTCGTTATTCTGGACTGGCTATACAGATGATAGTACTTATAGGTGGCGGAGCCTATCTGGGAGTGTATCTAGATGGTAAATATGATACTTCGCCAGTGTGGACGGTTGTTTTTTCGCTGCTTGGGGTGGTGCTATCACTGCTGATGTTGTTTAAATCACTGGTGGCAATGCAGAATTTCAATAAACGTATGGAGGCCGAACGTCGCCGTAGAGAAGAAGGTAAAAATGATAAAAAGCAATAAGATATTATATGGTATTTATACGGCTGTGATGGCCGTGATGGCAATAGTAGGACAGATTTTAGTACCAGAGACGTGGAGGATATTTTATAGCCCTTGGCTGTTGTGTGTGATAATGTGGGCTGTTTTTATGCTCTCGTTCCGTATAGGGGTGTCACTAGATACGACAGACCCATATCGCGTTTTGTTCTCTTATGTAGGTGGAGCGGCCGTGCGTATGATAGGGGTACTGGTAGTGGTCTTTTATCCTGTGGTGATGGGAGAGAAGGGCAGTTTTGATGGTATGAACTTGATTTTCTGTGTGATGGGAATCTATGCTGTCTCTATGCTGCTATACCTGATGAGGATAAAAAATAAGGCATCTTGACATTTGTAATGTTAATAGATGAGTAAATGCATAAAAAGTCATTGGCATGTCGCTGAAAAATCATACCTTTGGCAAATTAAATTAACATAGTGAAAATCATACCCAGAATAAGGTAATACATAGATATATGGCACAAAGATTACTGTTTGTATTGTTCTTTACATTAGGATTTTACAATCTTTACGCATCTGATGCTGCGGCAGAAGACGGAAAAATAGACCAGACGGCATTTATAATGGGACACATACGTGACTCCCATAGTTTTCATATATGTGATATAGACGGGCACGCTGTGGGCGTATCGCTTCCTGTTATATTGTGGTCTGATGGGAAACTGGTAACATTTATGTCTGGTGATTTTCATCACGATACGGCAGGACATCACGTGGTAGAGAAAGATGGACAGCGTTTTGTGCTGTATTTTGATGGATTTAACGAAAAGGTGTATAAGGCTGCCGATGAAGTCCAGGCAGATGGTTCATACCTGTTGCGTGATGAAAATGGAAAGGTTATATCTGAAACTCCGCTAGATTTCTCTATCACCAAAAACGTGGTAACACTGGTGATGGTGGTGCTGACGATGTTGGCTATATTTGTAACGATGGGTGCTTTCTATCGCAAGAAATCAAACGTAGCAAAAGCTCCACGTGGTATAGCTTCGCTTTTTGAACCGCTGGTTATATACATACGTGATGAGATAGCACTGCCAAACATAGGCGAGAAACATTATAAGAAATACACTCCATATCTATTGACGCTGTTCTTCTTTGTGATGTTTACCAACCTTTTTGGTCTTATACCGTTCTTCCCATTTGGTGCCAATATATCGGGTAATACGTCATATTCGATGGCATTGGCATTGCTTACGTTTATAATTGTACAGTTCAGCGGAACGAAGGCCTACTGGAAGGAAATAGTGTCTATGCCTGGTGTGCCAAAACCTGTGATGCTGATATTGGCTCCGGTAGAGTTTTTGGGATTGTTCACAAAACCATTTGCTCTTACTATCCGTTTGTTTGCGGCTATTATGGGTGGACACATTATTATATTGAGTCTGTTGCTGCTTATCTTTATGTTTAAGATGTGGGTGGTTGTTCCAGCATCGGGTCTCTTTATAAGCTTTATGTATCTTATAGAAATACTGGTGGCAGTTATCCAGGCTTATATCTTCACGTTGCTTACAGCGTTGTACATAGGTATGGCCAAGGTCGAAGAACACGAACACCATTAATAATAAGGAATAGAATAAACGAACATATTTTTAACTCATTAAATAATTATTACACATTATGACAACAGGTATATTTGGAGCTATTGGTGCAGGTCTTTGCGCAATAGGTGCTGGTCTAGGTATCGGTAAAATCGGTGCATCTGCCCTTGAATCAATGGCACGTCAGCCTGAGGCCGCTGGTAAAATCCAGAGTGCGATGATACTTTCTGCTGCCCTTATCGAGGCAACAGCACTTTTCGGAGTGGTGGTATCTCTTATGAGCCTTTCAGCTTAGTAAAAAGAAAAAGCATTCGCATGGGGCGAAGGGTTGCTTCTCCCCGAATGCTTTTCCAGTTAAAATCTATGTGAAATAAAATAAAAAAATATCTATATGGACTTACTATTACCCGGATTAGGAACACTGGTATGGAATACGTTGTTTTTCCTGCTTACGGTTGCTGTTCTTACAAAAATGGCTTGGAAACCTATCCTTAAGATGCTTGACGAGAGAGATAAAAGCATAGAGGAGGCTCTAGATGATGCACAGAAAGCTCGCGGAGAACTACAAGGTGTAAAACAAGAAAGCCAAAACATATTGCGTGAGGCTCGTGGTGAACGCGATGCTATATTGCGTGGTGCCAAAGAAGAAGGTGCGCGTATGATAGAGGCAGCTCGTGCTGAAGCTTCTGTTCAGGCGGCTGGTATCATAAAAGATGCCAATGCGGTTATAGAACGTGAAAAACGTATGGCCAAAGAAGACCTTAAAAAGGAATTGGCAGAAATATCTGTTGGTTTGGCAGAAAAAGTATTGGGTAGTGAACTAGCAGATTCCAAAAAACAACAGGAATCACTGGAAAAATCTATCCAAGAGATGAAACTATAGTTCTTCACCCTTTTACACAGACGTCAAGGAATGAAAAATATATCATTGTGTACACGTTATGCCAAGGCTTATGTAGAGCTGGCGATAGAGAAGGGAGAACTGGACAAGGCTGTGGAAGAAGCAAAGGCCTTGGGAGTGTATCTGCTTGAAAACGAACAGGTAGCACAGATGGTGTTATCTCCACTTGTGAGCCGCGAGGAGAAGATAAAAGGTCTTGCGGAAGCGGTGAAAGGAAAGACGGCGGTTGAAAATTTTGTGAATCTTATCATAGAAAAAGGCCGTGCCGAATACCTTTCAGATATACTTACGGCGGTAGATAAATTAAACGACTCTATTAAAAATATATGCCACGTGGCTGTCGAGACAGCGGTGTCGCTCACTGCAGTACAGATGGCAGAAATAGAAAAACGTATGAAACAAGCCACTGGTGCTTCGCGAGTAGTGCTGCACGCTACGGTAGATGAAAAACTACTGGGTGGTATGAAGATTACGATAGATGATAGAGTGTGGGACGGTAGCCTACGTGGACGACTGGACGAAATCAAAAAGAAATTCCAGTAGTCGATTATCTTAAAGTAGAATAATAGAAAGAAAAAATAAAATAAGATATGGCAAATATAAATCCAGCAGAAGTATCTGCTATCCTCAAAGAAGAGCTTTCTGCCGTAGGTTCATCTGCTCCTGTTGCACAGGAAGTGGGAACGGTACTGGTGGTGGGAGACGGTATTGCCCAGCTCTATGGATTGAGCGAAACCCGTTTGGGTGAAATCATCCGTTTTGAAAATGGTACCGAAGCCATTGCCTTGAACTTGGACGAATCAAGCATAGGCGTGGTGTTTATGGGCCCTTATGGTGACATCACCGAAGGCTCAAAGGCTTATCGTACAGGTCGCGTGTCATCTATTATGGTGGGCGAAGGTATGTTGGGACGTGTTATCAACACACTGGGTTACCCTATAGACGGTAAAGGTGATATAGCGGGACAGACATACGAGATGCCTATAGAACGTAAAGCTCCTGGTGTTATCTATCGTCAGCCTGTGAACCAGCCTTTGCAGACAGGTATCAAGGCTATTGACTCGATGATTCCTATTGGACGTGGTCAGCGTGAGCTTATCATCGGTGACCGTCAGACGGGTAAATCTACTATCGCGATAGACACTATCATTAACCAGAAACAGAACTATGAGGCTGGTGCTCCTGTTTACTGTATATATGTTGCGGTAGGACAGAAAGCATCTACTGTGGCACAACTTTATAAAACGTTGGAAGACGCGGGTGCTATGCCTTACACTATAATCGTGGCTGCCAACTCATCAGACCCAGCAGCGATGCAGTACTTGGCTCCTATGGCCGGTGCGGCGATAGGTGAGTTCTTCCGTGATAGCGGACGCGATGCTCTTATCATATATGACGACCTTTCAAAACAGGCTGTAGCATATCGTGAGGTATCACTTCTACTTCGTCGTCCACCTGGACGTGAGGCTTATCCTGGTGATATCTTCTATCTACACTCTCGTCTTTTGGAACGTGCTGCCAAGATAGTAAAAGATGATACGATTGCTGCACAGATGAATGACCTTCCACCTTCGTTGAAGGGTATGGTCAAGGGTGGTGGTTCGCTTACGGCTCTTCCTATCATCGAGACTCAGGCAGGTGACGTATCGGCTTATATCCCAACGAACGTTATTTCGATTACAGACGGACAGATATTCCTGGAAAGTGAATTGTTCAACAGTGGTGTACGTCCAGCGATTAACGCCGGCATATCGGTGTCTCGTGTGGGTGGTAACGCACAGGTTAAGGCGATGAAAAAAGTGGCTGGTCCGCTTCGTACAGACCAGGCAGAATATAAAGACTTGGAAGCATTTGCTAAGTTTGGTAGTGACCTTGACCCTGCTACACAGAACGTGATAGACAAAGGTCGTCGCAATGTGGAACTGTTGAAACAGGGTAAAAATACTCCGCTTTCGGTAGAGGAAGAGATAGCTGTGATATATGCAGGTACTCAGAACCTTCTACGTACGGTTCCTGTACAGAAGGTAAAAGAATGGGAAGAAAAATACTTGACAGAACTTACTACTTCTCACAAGGCGGTGATGGCCGACCTTCACAAGGGTATCCTAAATGATGAAATAGAGGAAACTCTTAAAAAGGTAGCAGCACAGGTTTCTGCAGATATGTAAAATATTGAAACGCAAATATTTAGCGGGGGGGGGGTAATTAATTACTACCCTCTTTTTATATATATGTGTGATGGGAAGAAAAAATGTAGAAAAAATTGTAACCTTTGCAGGGAAGCCCTGCCGCTGGTTTTAAAATAGCCAGTGGTAGTATACTACTTTAATGTAAATAACAAACAGAATGATAAACAACAATAAATAAAAAGTATGAAAAATATAGCTATAATGATAGTGGCAGGATTACTGCTGGTTTCTTGTGGAGAAAAAAAAGAAGGCGTAGCACCAGATTTTGCTGCTGCCGATGTGGCCTATCCTACCGATAGCATCGCGATAGATGAGATATTGAAACCTGTGTATTGGAATAGGGTGGGGAAAGATAAAATAGTGCTGTTTTCAGAAGGGACAGACACGGTGGCATATACCTATACTTTTCCAGATTTTGACTTCCTGTATAAATGGGGAGTGCAGGGTGAAGGTCCCGAAGATTTCCAAGGTACGGCTTATGGCATTGGTCTTTCTGGGGAAGGAGATGATACATTGCGTGTGCCTATGCGTAACAAGATGAGAAAATATATCGTGGGAGATAGCACGGCAGTATGTGTAGATGTTAAATCTTATGATATCCGCTATATAGATGAAATATCAAAAGGTCCTATAAGGGTAGGTGATGGGACTTTCTATGCCTTTCCAAATGTCGCTATAGATATGTCTGGCAAAGGTCGCAGACAGCAGGTGGTTATATATGACGATGTGAAAAATGAGGTGGTGGATTCTATATATCTGGACGTGGTAAATATTGTAAAACACCATTCGTGGGGAGTGCAGGGTAACATCTATAACGTGCCATCTATTGTGGTGACGGGGGATATTCTGCTGGTAGTATATTCAGACCTGCATAGAGTAGAGGCTTATTCTATTTCATCATCTGGAAAGCTAGACAAAATATATGCTGTGGGAGATACCCGTGGGGTGGAAGAAATATCGGCACTTGATTGGGATAATATGCCTATGAGGATAGAGATAGCAAAATCCTGTGTAGATAAAGATGAGATATATGTCTTTTATTATATAGGTAGCAGTGAGGCGATAGATGAGGAAGACCTTGATAATATCAAGTCTTACGCTGTGGTGTATGATATGCAGGGTAGAGTCAAAAGAGTAAAGGCATTTGACCGTCTGCTTACAAACTTTATATGTCACGATGGAAAAGTCTATGCGTTTAATTTTGATGCAGATTTTGAAAATGTGTATATTTACACCTTGTAATAATTAAAATGATTAATCTAAACATAGTGTAGATATGAGAAAATATATTTTGGGTGCAGCTGTGGTGATGACATTTATGTTATCCTGTGTGATAGCACAAGCCCAGCATCGTGCCGACCGCCAGAGCCTAACCGATAAAGACGCGTTCACCATGATACTGATGGGGGACCCACAGGGTTATGTGAAATATGACATTAACCAGCCTCTGCTGGAGTTGTGTACGGCTTGGATAGCCGATAACGTAGACCATCTCAACATACGTGCGGTGCTGTGTACGGGGGATTTGGTCGAGCAGAATGAAAACATCACGATGAATCGTAGTATGCTCAACCAGACCAGTAGAGAGATGTGGGAGTCGGTATCTCGTTCGTTTGCTCGTATGGACGACAAGGTGCCATATATCATATCTTGTGGTAATCACGATTATGGTTATCGTTCGGCAGAAAACGGCAGGACTATGTTCCCAAAGTATTTCCCATTTGAGAGAAACAGCACGTGGAGAGATTGTCTGGTAGCCGATTTCCCAAACCGTAACGGAGACGTGTCTATGGAGAATGCTGCATTTTTATTTCAGGACAAAAATTGGGGTAAGGTTTTGGTTATCACCAGCGAATTTGCTCCTCGAGACGAAGTGCTGCAGTGGGCAAAGGGCGTGATAAATAAAAAGGAATATGCCGATGCTACGGTGATATTTATGACACATTCTTTCTTGAGACATCGCACTGCCGAACGTATGGTGAAGGAGCGTTATAAGATATCTCCTCGTAACTGGGGACAGGATATATGGGAAAAACTTATAAATGTAGCAAGAGTGGATATGGTTATATGTGGGCATACGGGTACTCCTGGTGCGTTTGAAGATGCGGTGGCATACCGTGTGGATAAAAATTCGTTGGGACACGAGGTTCACCAGATGATGTTTAACGTCCAGATATTGGGCGGAGGCTGGGAAGGCAATGGCGGTGATGGTTGGGTGAGAATACTGGAATTTATGCCCGACGGTAAAACTATCAAGGTGCGTACTTATTCTCCGCTGTTTGGTATATCTCCTTCTACCAAACATCTAGCACATCGCACAGGTGAGTGCGACCAATATGATATAAAGATAAAAAAATAGTGTAGATATGAAAAAAGTGATTTTATGTATAGCCATAGCGGCTGTTATGTATGCCTGTGGTGGTAGTGATGGGAAAAAGAGTTCTTTTCCGCAGTATGAATACTGCCTGGCCGATAGTGTAGCGATAAATGAAATACTCGCTCCGCGAGAGAATGATATTTTTATGAACGAATTTTATGTGGCATTCCTATCGCCAAGAAGTAAAAAAGTGCTCTATCGCTATTCTATCCCCGAATTCATATTTATGGATACGACCTTTACCCGTGGTGAAGGCCCCGAAGACGTTGGGTATCCATATCTGTGGAAAAATAATCTTCCAGGAAGTAGTTTCTGGTTCTTTGATGGGAATAAATTAGAGATAAAGAAATGTGATATAGGCCCAGAGGAAATAGCTGTCACCAAAGTCATAGGTAAGGACGATGTGGTTAATTTTGTCTATGCTTTTAACTCTACTGTGGTAAATAACAAATATGCAGTATATGACCATATCAACTGGGAAGAAAGTCGTTCTCATATAGTGGTGGCTTCGATTTCAGACAGTATGCGTGTGCTGGACTCTATACCTACACTAGCCTTTGTGGAAGTTAAAGAGATAGGAGGAGGACGTGCAGCTGTGAGTACCAATACTCCTAATGTCACAATCTATGGTTCTCGAATGATGTGTGTTTATCCTATGTTGGGGACGAGCATTCGCTATAATATAAAGGAAGATGGAACGTTGGAATATGTGGCTACTTATGGTAAGGAGTACACGTATGATGAAGTGAAAAATATAGATTGGAAGACCAGAAACCAGAGTGCCGAATTTAACACCGAAGTAAAAGCTTGCACGGCCGATTATATCTTTATGTGTAAGAGAAAATATGAACGTGTAGAAGAGATAGACCCAGAAACAGGAGAGAGCGACCAAGTCATAAAATGGAAAGGAGTATCCATAGAGGTGTATGACTGGGAGATGAATCCTGTCAAGGAGATAGAACTCAATAAAAAAGAGGCCAATGCGGTACTGGTAGATGTGCATCGTAACAAGGTCTATGCTTGGAATGAAAAAGAAGACTTTGAAAAGGTGTATGTCTATGACTTTAAACTGGACGCTCCATCTGCCGAGTAACAATGCGTGATATTATGAGGAGAATTTTAATCTTTATCATACCTCTGCTATTGGTAGCCTGTGGGGGTGCGGATAATGAGGGGAGTAAAGATGTGGAATTTAAGACCATTTCTCTATGTGCCGATAGTGTAGCGATAAACGAAGTATTGGATCCATATTCTTGGAAAGTGGTGGACGGTAGTGTCCTGCTGGTGAGTGAAAATACGTCTAAGGCTCTTTTTCATTATCGTTTGCCAGAATGGACGTTTGTGGATACGATGCTGTCTCGTGGAGAAGGTCCCGAAGATGTGGGATTTCCCATATTTATGGATACAGATGAACATTCTGTGTGGATTACAGACATTATGCGTGGTAATACGTTGAGATTGTCTATCAAGGAAGGGAGTATAAATATAGATACTATCTATTCACAGAATATAACGGGAGTGAGGATAATGGTAGATGCTGCTATGATGGACGATAGATATACGCTGGAGCGTCGTAGTAGCGGAGGTGATTGGAATAATATAGATAAAATTTTCCCTGATTATCTATATGTTACAGATGTCACAGATGGTAGCATCAAGGATAGTATGGCTGTATATTCTTTTAATGAAATAGAAACCTCTACCAATGAAAATGGTCAGGTATCTCTGTTGGCGAGGATAAGAAACGCCCCTGCTACGGCTATATGTGGAAATAGGGTTTTGTTATATTATCCTTGGATAGATTTTGTGCAAACATTCACGGTAAATGATGGGCATATAGAGAATTATGGAGAGATAGGGCAGCATCGTACGTTTGAAGAAGTCGTGGCTTTGGATTGGAAAGATATATATAAAAATCGCCGTAAAGATTGTGATATTATAGCCTGTGATGATAAGTATATTTATCTTTCGGTAAGTGAATATGAAATAGAAGAAGTCATCGATGAAGAGGGAGAGAAAACGATAAATGAAATCCCCCACAGACTATATGTAGATGTGTGTGACTGGGAATTGAAACCCATCGTGAGATATGATTTGGATAAGGTTTCTGCACGTGAATGTATGGTAGATATTTATAATAAGAAAATATATGCCTGGAATAGTGATTTAGATTTTGAAAATGTGTATATTTACAGCTATAATTAGGATTGATACGCATTAAGCATAACAGTCTGTAAATAAGAGTTTTATACAATGGCAAATCTTAAAGAAATACGTACTCGTATAGCATCGGTAGGTGCAAATATGAAAATAACGCAGGCCATGAAGATGGTTTCTGCCTCAAAATTCAAAAAAGCATCAGATGCTATCACACATATGCGTCCATATTCAGACGGACTTTCACAGATATTGGCACAGGTGTCATCGGCTATGTCGGCAGATGAAAACATAGAAAGCCCATACACGGTGGTAAGAGATGTTAAACGAGTGCTGGTGGTAGTTGTAACGTCCAATAAAGGTCTGTGCGGTGCATTTAACTCAAACGTTGTCAAGAATGTAAAAGAGATGCTTGCAAACGCTTTGGCAGACTGCCAGGTGGATATTATGACGGTAGGTAACAAAGGTCGCGACCTGCTTTCAAAGGTTCACGCGATAGAGGCAGACTACTCATATCTGTATGATGATATGACTTTCTCAAATGTAAGCCAAATGACTACCCGTATAATGGACGACTATGCTACTGAGAAATATGACAGCGTATGGGTGGTGTATAACCGCTTTAAGAATGCTGCTACACAGATAGTAACGTGTGAACAATTCCTTCCACTGGAAATAAAGGCTACACAGGCAAAAGGCGCAGCGGCAGTAGGTGATTTCATATTGGAACCAGACAGTAAGACGATAATCGAAGGCCTGTTGCCACAGAGTCTTCGTTTGCAGATGTTCCGCGTGATGCGTGACAGCGTGGCTTCGGAACACGGTGCTCGTATGACGGCTATGCACAAAGCATCAGACAATGCCAAAGAACTTAAAGATCGTCTTACACTGGAATACAACAATGCACGTCAGGCTGCTATTACAAACCAGATTATAGAAATCGTGAGCGGAGCCGAGGCTCTGGGTTAGTAGAGCGGTAGTACGGGAAGGTGAGATGTATTACACGGGGAGCCGTGTAGAGATATAGATATTGATAAAATGGCAAATATATTATGCATAGAAACAGCTACGGTAAATTGTTCCGTGGCTGTTTTTGTAGATGGAGAACTTAAATCCATAAAGGAGAGTAACACGGGGGGCTATTCCCATAGCGAGAACCTGCACGTCTATATGAGAGAAGCGATAGATGAAGCAGGACTGGACGTTAAGGGGATAGATGCTGTGGCGGTAAGCCGTGGGCCTGGGTCATATACGGGATTGAGAATAGGAGTCTCGGCAGCCAAGGGATTGGCTTATGCTCTGGGAGTGCCATTGGTAGCGGTGGATACATTGAAACTGATGGCGATGGCTGCTCGTAAAATGACAGAGGCAGACCTATATGTTCCTATGATAGACGCTCGTCGTATGGAGGTTTATAGTGCTGTCTATGATGCAGGTATGGACAAAGTACGCGATGTGGAGGCTGTGGTGGTAGATGAGACATCATATGAGTTCCTGCCCGAAGACAAAGTGGTGTGTTTCTGTGGGGACGGTATGAATAAATGCCGCGAAGTGATAAAACATATAGCGGCACGATGGGTAGATGATATATATCCTTCGGCCAGAATGATGGGAGAGGAGGCAGAACGCCTTTACAAAGAAGGACGTTATGAAGATGTGGCTTATTTTGAGCCTTATTATCTCAAAGACTTTATGGGTGGTAATCCTTCCAAGAAGAAATAAGAAAAATGAGTAAATACAAAAAATGCTCGCCAAAAGGCGAGCATTTTTTGTATCGTTAAGTTCTACGAGCCTATTATTTACCGTGGCGTTCGCTAGAAACTGTAAGTTTTGCACGTCCTTTTGCTCTGCGAGCGGCCAATACTTTACGTCCGTTGGCTGTGGACATACGTTCACGGAAACCGTGTTTGTTAACACGTTTGCGATTGTGAGGTTGGAATGTTCTTTTCATATCTGATTTTATTTACTTTTCGCAGGCAGAACTGATGTCTCCCGACATTTAACTTTGATTGCTATTTAATTCGGGTGCAAATATACAACTTTTTCTTCAGTTTCAAACTCTTTAATCTTTTTTCATCAAAACTTTTTTTAATAACTCTGTATATGTGTGCAGAACCTCTCCCAGTGGGCTTATAGGCGGTCTCGTTGTTCACTGTCGCCACTTTCTACTGTCTTGGTTTTAGATTTTTTACCGTTTATAAAGTTCCAACGCACGCTCAGTGATACTCCCTGTGACTCCCAGCGTGATATAGTCTTCTTGCTAAAATCATCACCGTGGGAATAGATAACATTGTGCATAGTGTTGAAAATGTCTGTGGCATTGAGCGAGAAAACCAGACGATTATCCATACATTTTTTAACCACGCTTATATCCATACCCCACATAGGGTCAACTACCATATTGGCTTGTTTTTGGCGGGTTACTCCCCAGGCAGATATCGTGGCACTCCACCCTTTTCCCCAGGTAAAATTGTTCTGGATATAAGCATTGGTAGCTACATTATAAGATGTGTTATCCTCATAGCCTTGTTCCATATAGTAAGCAGTGGCATTGAGGTCTATCCCATACCAAGGTGTGATTTTCACAGGAGTATAGAGCGAGAGTATCCATTGAGATGAGCGTCCCATATTGACGTGTTGGTAGATGGTCTTATCTGGGTTTTGAGGGTCGCTCATCACCATCTGTGCCACGTCCCCGCGAGAGCTGTTGTACATAGCTGTGAGGCTGTATTTCCCGCTCAATACTCCTGTGAGCGAATAACGGTTTATATATGAAGGGCGTATGTCTGGGTTTCCTACTATGGAAGAAAATTCTGTTATGGGCATCATATATGGATTATATATGCTGTATGAAGGGCGGGATAGACGGCGTGTGTAGTTAAAAGACAGACTATGGTTTTTCTTCTCTCCAAATGATTTCATAATAGATACCTGTGGGAAAATGTCTGTAAAATCCTGTGAATCTTTCTCCTCCATAGTAAGCGAATGTGTCTCTAGGTGTGTGTGTTCTATACGTACACCCAGTGTTGCTGCCCACATACGAGGCAGTGAGATATTCATCTTACCATAACCTGCCAGCACGTTCTCCCTGTATGTAAAGGTGTTATCACGAGGGTCGTCCTCTATCCAGTTGCCAGCGTCATAGCTACGGTAGTCTGCCACAGATGATATATCGCTTATGCTGTATTTACCGCCTATACTCCACGAAATCTTACCACGGGTCTTTTTATCATAGTCTGCACGTAGCGAATACAGGTCTATGTAAGTGGGAGATAGATAGTCATATATGTTTGACTTTATGATGTTCCCGTTCTGTATATATTCAGATGCCGAATGTACGCTGCTGCTACGGTCTCGTGATGTATAGTCGGCCATTATTTTGAGGTAAGAACCCAGCGTGTCCACCTTGATACGGTAGTATGCTGTGAGGTTTACCATATCATATGGACCGTGTTCTGTAAAATGGTTTGGTATGGTCATTATGCCACTATGTCCTTCTTGTATGGTGTTACCGGTGGTTGTGCTGTTGGTGTTGGAGGTGTTGTACTCTACGGCCAATCCTACTTCACTATGGGAAGATAGGTCATATACCGCATCTATTGTGGCATAGTGGGACTGTGATTTGCCATTTACCTGTGTGGTAGATGTGTGATGTGTGCCAGTGAGCAGGTAATCTGTCCATTCTTCAAGCGAATTGACACTTTGGTTATAGTTGTAGTTATAACGTGCGTTTATGCTTAAACGGTCCTTACGCCACGCTGCCTTTATCCAAGGTGCAAGTGCGAGATACTCTCCCTGTGTGTAGCTCATTCCCACAGTGGCGTTTACTCCTTCCAGGGCTTTCTTTTTAAGGGTGATGTGTATGACGCCACCAGCACTATCGGCTTCGTATTCGGCACCGGCCATAGGTATTATCTCTATTTTGAGTATGTCGCTGGCGTTTATGCTTTCCAGGTATGATAGTAATTCATCACCGCTCATCTTTACATCGCGGTCGTTTATCATCACACGTACGTTCTGCACACCGTTAATGCTCACCGTCCCACTATTGTCTATGTGTACACCGGGTGTGTAGTTGAGTATGTCTCGGGTGTTTTTACCCTCCACCAGTGGACTTGATGCCAGGTTTACCACCAGTCGGTCGCCACGACGCTCGGTGAGGGATTGGGAGATTACAACGTCAGATAGCATAGTGGCGTCCCTTCCCAATTCTATCATTCCTATATGTGTGTCTTGGTTTAAGGCTATCTGCTCACAGTGATTTTTGTATCCTATGAAACTTATGCATAGGCTATATCTCCCAGCGGGAGCAGTTATGGAGAAATGTCCATTGTCATCACTTATACCACCTGTGATAATGCTGTCGTTCTGTGTGAGGGATATATTGGCAAATGGGATAGCCTCCCTCGATGATGAATCTATGATATTCCCATCTATGGTGTATGATGTGGCTACCTGTCCAGATAGTTTTATGCACAGCAGTAGCGATATGGCTATTGCTAAAATTTTATTGTTCATTATATGTGTTTTTTTTATTAAGCGAGGCAAAGGTAGAGTAATGTTTTATTTGTAATCTACCCCCCCTATTTAACATTTATTTAACTTTTAAGGTAAGTTTTCTTTTTATTACATTACTTTCATTAGAACGTTCTACTGCATTAGACGTGGATTATTGTAGAAAAGTTACAATATGAATTGAAAAATTTTAATAGTGGACTGCTACGCCTTTGTAAATAAATGTATTGTGTAAAAAATTTAACATATTAAAAAGTAGGTAAGCCTCTTTTTGAGGGAGAAAACAGAGTATATAACCATTGAAAAGATAAAAAAAATAGTAAAATGAGCTGTATAAGAGAAAAATATCTAAATTTGCCCTTTCTTAAACAAAATATAATCATACAAGTAATATTTCAATTATAGATAAAATGAAAAAAGCTTTTATTATGCCTTTGACATTGGCTATGATGGCTTTCTGTGCCTGCACAGATGGCAACAGCAAAAAGGGAGCCGGTCTGGATATGACAGATATGGACACTACGGTGGCGGCTCAGGAGGATTTTTACAAATATGCCTGCGGAGGTTGGATTAAGAACAATCCTCTTACGGCAGAATATGCACGTTTTGGTTCTTTTGACCAGTTGCGTCTGGATACACAGGAACAGTTGAGAGACCTGGTAGAAGGTATCGCTGCACAAGAAAACGAAAAGGGTAGCGTGGCACAGAAAATAGCCGACGTTTATTCTATGAAGATGGATAGCACTCGTCGCAATGAATTGGGAGCTACACCTGTACTGGAAGATTTGAAAGCGATAGACGCTATCTCTACACGTGAAGACCTTACACGTATGGTGGTTTCTATGAATAAAGAAGGAGTGGGAACATTCTTTGGTATATACATAGGTGCCGATGCCAAAAATAGCTCTATGAATATCCTGGACATCTATCAGGGTGGTACAAATATGGGTGACCGCGATTACTATCTGGTAGATGATGAATCTACACAGAAGATACAGCAGGCTTACCGTGAGTATATTAAAAAACTATTTACACTGGCAGGTTATGACCTATCTCGTGCAGAACGTGCAGTAGAGTCTGTGATGAAGATAGAGACAGGACTTGCGCGTGTACAGTTCTCTCGTGAAGAGCAACGCGACCCACAGAAGAACTATAACAAGATGACTGTAAAAGAATTCAAGGCTCGTACCAGTGCATTTGATTGGGACGTGTTCTTTACCGAGATGGGATTTGACGGCGAGAAAGAATTGGTAGTAGACCAGTTGCCATTCATAGACGGTATGGATAAAGTCATCAAGGGTGCTTCTATGGACGAAATCAAAGACTACCTGGCATTCAATCTATTGGACGGAGCAACAGGTACTCTTTCTGATGATTTTGAGATGGCGGCATTTGAATTCTATGGTAAGACTCTTTCTGGTACAGAAGTTCAGCAACCACGTTGGAAACGTGCGTTGGGTACTGTAAATGGTGTTCTTTCAGAGGCCGTAGGACAGATATATGTAGAAAAATACTTCCCAGCTTCTTCAAAAGAACGTATGGTGCAGCTGGTTAAAAACCTGCAAGTGGCGCTGGGAGAACACATAAACGCACTGGAATGGATGGGTGATTCTACCAAAGCCAAAGCGCAGGAAAAACTGTCTACATTCCACGTTAAGATAGGTTATCCAGATAAATGGGAAGATTATTCAGAACTGGAAATAAATCCAGAACTATCTCTATATGATAATATGAAGGCTGTTTCGGCTTTCTTCTATCAGAAAAATCTGGACGAAAAACTAGGTAAACCAGTAGATAAAGACGAATGGTTGATGTCTCCACAGACAGTGAACGCATACTATAACCCTACAACCAATGAAATATGCTTCCCTGCTGCCATACTTCAGCCTCCTTTCTTCTATCCAGAAGGAGATGACGCTATCAACTATGGTGCGATAGGTGTTGTGATAGGTCACGAAATGACACACGGATTTGATGACCAGGGACGTCAGTTTGACAAGGACGGTAACCTTAACGAATGGTGGACAGCCGATGACGCAGCACAATTTACGTCTCGTGCCGATGTTTTGGCCGACCAGTATTCTGCTATCGTGGTGCTGGATACAGTTCACGCCAATGGACGTTTTACGCTGGGTGAAAACATAGCCGACCAGGGTGGACTACGTGTGGCATACACAGCATTCAAGGCTGCCGAAGCACAGAACCCATACACAGAAAATATAGATGGATTTACTCCAGACCAGCGTTTCTACCTGGCATATGCACGTCTATGGGCACAGAATATTCGCGATGCCGAAATCCTACGCCTTACAAAGGTTGACCCACACTCACTGGGTGTAAACCGTGTAAATGCCGCTGTGAAAAACCTTCCTACATTCTATGAAGCATTTGATGTGAAAGAGGGTGATGCTATGTATATGGCACCAGAAGAAAGAGTTATCATTTGGTAATGATAGAAATAAACTCTCTTATAAAAAATACGGCAGTCTCGTCGAGGCTGCCGTATTTTTTATGATATGTAAAGTAAAGTGTTTATCTGTGTGATTTTGGTGCTCGGCACATGAGAACGGGGACTTTTTCGTCTTGCATTTTCACCGTAAGACTATCAAAACGTCCTCCTATCTCTCCATCTACTTGCAGTGTTGTAACGCGAGATATGCCTATGTGTGCATCTCGTCCCGAGACCTTGAACGTATCTGTGTTTTTCATCTGGTCATAGAACGAAGCCCAACCCATTCTCACTATCAGGTTAAGGTTTATGCGGTCTATCACTATTATGTCAAACACATCGTCAAATGGGCTTCCCTTTGGGTTAAAGGATATACCTGTGCCGTAACACGTTCCATTGGCTATGGCGAGCATACAGCCCTTGCGGTGATATTTGGCACCGTCTATCGTTATGTCAAATTTATATCGTTCCTGTGCTCTTACCGCTCCAAATAGATATTTGGCATAGGTGAGTATGCCGCGTCCCTTGTCTTGGTCATAAGCCTTTACCAGTTGGGCGTTGACTCCCACGTCTGCCACGTGTGTGCAGTCTACACCGTTTATGTCTATAATATCCATAGGACGGGTGTAGTATGTACTCATAAGCATTTCAAAACACTCCCAAGGCCCATCACCTGATGGCATATCGCGTCCCATGCCATTGGCACTGCCTATGGGGATATAACCCACAGGTATCCCCATACCCTTGACTGCCGAACATATAATACGGAATGTCCCATCGCCACCTATTGAAAAAATACGGTCTGGACGATAGTCTATGGCTTTTTGACGTATAAGCGGAACATCATTTCCCCCAGTGGTGTAAAAAAAATCATATTCTATACCGTAAGTATAGCAATAATCATGAATGTTATTTACAAAATAAACTTTATCTTTACCACCAGAAATGGGGTTCACTATATAAAGGACTTTCATTGCTTTACTGAATGTACATTTAATTAAACATTTGCACTTGTGAATAGACACATACCTATACTCTCGTACTTCAACTATCTGTCGTTGGGACGTCAGATACGCTTTGCGGGGACTATCCTTCAAGCTCCAGCCGAAATGCTATGCGTAGGTAGTGAAAACACTGTGTTCCAGCACGTTAAAAATCTTTATAAACTCTATACACCACATTTTTATAAGAATGTGATGTTGGAAGTCAAATATAAAGGTTTTTTTACACTTTGCAACATAGATTATAAAGGGAATTTTGTGGCGATGTTACCCGAGGACGGCGAAGAGTTTCTCATAGACGATGTGCGTATGCGTCTGATGATAAAAAACCACGGGTATTCTGTCTATGTCCCCAATGTATATCACGAACGCATATCCATACGCGGGTATAAATATGGTCTTATATCAGATATAGACGATACTATACTGCATACGGGAGCAACTACACTTTTCCCACGTATAAAACGTATCATATTTACTCGCTCCTACCAACGCAAATGTATAGAAAGTATGCCCGAGGTCTTCCGTCTTCTTACCCAGTACGGGGCCAAAACATTCTATGTGTCAAACAGTGAAGCCAATCTGTTCCCTGTTATAGAGACTTTCTTGCGTAATCATAAATTCCCACAGGGGGCTTGTTTTTTGCGTAAGAATAAACTTCTGTCCCATTTCTTAAAACGTAAAAAGAAAACGGTACGTAGTAAGACTTCACATAAATTGCGTACCATATCTCTCATATTGCGTACACAGAGAGATAAGAAATTTATACTGGTGGGAGATAACGGGCAGTGGGACCCTCTTATCTACCGCACTATCATAAGAAATTTTCCGGGACGTATATTATATGTGTTCCTGCGTGATATTCACGATAAGATAAGCCTGCATCGTAAGTGTTGGAATGGGGTTCCTGTGATATATTTCAGTTCCATAAATGACATCAAGTCTTTCATAGCCCCACGCCTAGACTCCAATTTCTAGAAACAGGGAAATTATCTCAAAATATATTGTTACATTTGTACAGATATAAAATTAAATAAAATAAAATGCCACAGGAAGATATTTACAAGGCGATGCGTCCCTTCTCAAATGAGGAATTTGAAATGCTTAAATCCCATCTGGGAGAAAAAGACTATGTGAAAATGGTGATGAGGTACGGCACGCCCACTCTTACAGATGATGATATAAAAAATATACTCATAGACTGCCATTCTACCGATGATTTTGTGGTGAAGGTGGCTTATCCCGTAGTACAACAGGTGTTGCGTGATACGTCCAGCGGACTTACCAGTAGCGGATTTGACGCTCTGTGTAAAGACGAGCGTTATGTATTCTTTTCAAACCATCGCGATATAGTGATGGACCCCATACTGCTCAATCTATCTACTTATGAGAATGGCATAGGTCTGGCACAGACGGCCACGGGTGATAACCTTACGCCAGATGAAATGACCCGCACGGTTTCCAAATTGCTTAAAAACTTTGTGGTGTTCCGTAGCCTGTCTCCCAAAGAAATGCTCAAATCATCGATGCTCATGTCGTCGTATATACATCACGTTATATATGATGAGAATGATAACGTATGGATAGCTCAACGCGAAGGCCGTAGCAAGGACGGTAATGACCGTAGTGATGCGGCAGTAATCAAGATGATGTGCCTGGCTCGCAAGGGAGATGTGAGAGAGTATCTGGATAGTCTGCATCTGGTGCCGATGGCTATATCATACCAGTGGGACCCAAACGATGTCCTTAAACTGCCTGCACTGCTTGCTGCCCGTAAGGGAGAGAAATATGTGAAAGCTCCGGGTGAAGACTTTGAGTCTATAATGACAGGTGTGCGTGGATATAAAGGAGCTATACATATAGCTGTGGGAGAAAGACTCGATTTGTCTCGCATAGAGGAGCAGGCAAATGCCAATGTTATATTTAAGGAGGTGGCTCGTTATATGGACACACAGATACACCGTATGTATCACCTGTATGATACCAATTATGTGGCTTATGATATGATAAATGGTGTAGAAGAACACGCGGCACATTATACTCCACAGCTTAAAGAACAGTTTATCTCTCGTATGGAAAAGGCCTGTGGTGATGATGAGGAAAAACGTGAACTGTTCCTAGCGATGTATGCCAATCCTGTTATAAACAGATATAAATATGAGCAAAAATAAAAAACCACGCATACTGCTGGTATATACGGGCGGTACGATAGGTATGGTAAAAGGCGAAGACGGAGCCTTGTATCCATTTGATTTTGAGAATATAATGTCTCATATTCCCGAGATCAATATGATAGACTGTCATTTGAGTAGTTATTCTTTCCCAGTACTTCTGGATTCGTCCAATATCAATCCTTCCAACTGGAGAGAGATAGCACGAGTGATAGAGCTGAACTACTATTCTTATGACGGATTTGTGGTGCTGCACGGGACAGATACGATGGCTTACACGACATCGGCACTTAGTTTTATGTTTTCGGGACTGGAAAAACCAGTGATATTTACAGGGTCTCAATTGCCGATAGGGCACTTGCGTACCGATGCCAAAGAAAACCTCATAACAGCCATAGAGCTCGCTTCGCTTGTGGGAGATGATGGTATGCCACTCATACGCGAGGTATGTCTGTATTTCCAACACGAACTATACAGAGGTAATCGCTCAACCAAAATCAATGCCGAACAATTCAATGCTTTTGCCTCGCCAAACTGCCCTCCGTTGGCTCATTCGGGAGTGCATTTGAGTGTTAATCATCAGATGTTGCGTACGCCGTCTATGAGCGAATTTGGTGTAACGACAGCCCTCTCTACACAGATTTTACTGCTGCATATCTACCCTGGTATGAGTATAGAACTGGTAAAACACCTCTTGGCATATGAAAATTTGGAGGGTGTTATACTGCTTACATACGGTGCGGGAAATGCTCCTACACACGGCGAATTTTTGGCTGCACTTAAAGAAAAAATAGATGCTGGAATACCTATTGTGAACGTTACACAGTGCTTGAAAGGTGCTGTTTCACAAGGGGAATATGCCGTGAGTCAAACACTTAAAGAGATAGGTGTGATATCGGGTGCAGATATGACCAAGGAGGCTGCCATAACCAAGATGATGTACCTTTTACCACGTAAAAGAACTATGGAAGAGTTCTGCAAATTGTATGTAAAAGATTTGAGGGGAGAAATAAATGCAATAAAAAGCAAATAAATTTTCTAATACCGAAATTTTTTCGTTATTTAGCACGCTGAAAGCGTGATGTATTTTGTACACAAAAAATGACCATATATACATCGTGCGTGCTATTGAGGAGAGATGGCCGAGTGGTTTAAGGCGCACGCCTGGAAAGTGTGTATACGGGAAACTGTATCGGGGGTTCGAATCCCCCTTTCTCCGCAGGGGTGCAGTGAAGGGAGAGTAGGAAGAGAGTGCCGATGCAGGGGGGGGGAGATGAAGAAAGGGAGATGATGACAGAGGGACTGAAAGATGAGAGGGTGATGCAGGGAGAAGATAAAGGAAAGGAGATGATGATAGAGGACCTGAAAGATGAGAGGGTGATGCAGGGAGAGGAGATAAAGAAAGGGAGACGATGATGGTGGAGAGTTGATGAAAAGTTGAGAAAAAGAAAAACTAGAAATATAAAACAACAAAAATTCAAATAATTATTAAAAATCATTTAATACAACTAAAAATGAAGAAATTCTTTTTGATTCTGTCTATCGCTATGATGTTTACTCTAGGAGTAAACGCTCAAGAAGCTGAAGCAGCTGCTCAAACCGAAGCCGTTGCACAAGATTCTGTTGCTGCTGAAGCACCAGCTGCCGAAGCACCAGCAGTAGTAGAAGAAGCTGTTGAAGAAGCACCAGAAGCTTCTTTCCACCAGGTTCTTAAACAAAAATTCATCGAAGGTGGTGCTGGATTTATGGCAACAGTATTGATCTGTTTGATAATGGGTCTTGCTATCGCTATCGAACGTATCATCTACCTTAACCTTGCTTCTACAAACACAGAAAAACTTCTTGCTGCTATAGAAGAAGCTCTTAAGAAAGGCGACCTTAAAGCTGCTAAAGAAGTTGCACGTGCTACTCGTGGTCCTGTTGCATCTATCTTCTATCAGGGTCTTGAACGTCTAGAAAATGGTGAATCACTAGAACAGGTAGAAAAATCTGTTGTATCTTACGGTGGTGTAGAAATGGGTCGTCTAGAGAAAAACATCTCTTGGATTTCATTGTTCATCGCTCTTGCTCCTATGTTGGGATTCATGGGTACAGTGGTAGGTATGGTTGCTGCGTTTGACGCTATCGAAGCTGCCGGTGACATCCAGCCTTCTCTTGTAGCAGGTGGTATTAAAGTGGCTCTTTTGACTACTCTGTTTGGTCTTATCGTAGCTATCATCCTTCAGTTGTTCTACAACTACATCATTTCTATGGTAGATGACATCGTTAACAAAATGGAAGATGCGTCTATCTCTCTAATGGACATGCTTGTTAAATACAATAAGTAATCGATTTTTTCGGTAACGACCGCTCGTAAGAGTGGATATTGTAAAACTTTCTCTTCACTAGGTGTGGAGAGGTAAATTAAATCGATTAACCAAAGTAAATTTAAAAAGCAAATGAAAAAATTATCTAAAATATTGACATGGATTGCCCTAGCAGTAGGAGTTGTTGCTCTTATTCTAGTAGGTATGATGTGGGGACAGGGAGATGATGCCATTGCTGCTAGCCAAGAGCTTCAGAACTCTACTATAGCACCTCTATTTGCTATAACTTGGGCTCTGTTTGGTATTGCTGCTGGTGCCATCGTGTTCTTTGTATTGAGAACTTGGGTTAAGAGTCCTAAATCTCTTATCGTAGCTCTGCCTTATATCATAGGCTTTATAGCTGTGCTAGGTGTAGCATATCTGCTTACAGATAGCAATCCTACACTGCTCTCAAACGGAAAATACTCTACTGAATCAGACTCATTCATAGCAGATTTTGGTATCTGGGCTACTTATCTCCTAGGTGCTATCACTGTACTTTGTGTAGTATTCGGTGGATTCCTTAAATCATTGAAAAAATAAAAGAATATGGCAAAAAGAGATATACCGGAAATTAATGCAGGCTCTATGGCCGATATTTCTTTCCTGCTCTTGATATTCTTTTTGGTAGCCACTACTATGGATGTGGATACAGGTTTGCAGCGTCGTCTTCCACAGATACAGGACGAACCTCAACAAGAGGAGCAGAAACTGTATAAACGTAACATATTCCAGATAGTGATAAATGGTTATGACCAGTTGCTCATTGACGATGAGATAGCCGAGGTGGAACAAATCCGTAACAAGGTGTTGGATTTCATAGATAACAACGGTGATGGTACTTGTGCTCACTGCCGTGGTATGAAAAACCCTGCATCATCGGACAACCCAACCAAAGCCGTGGTATCTCTTACCAATGACCGTTCTACTTCTTACGGACTTTATGTGGCCGTACAGAACGAAGTGGTAGGTGCTTACAATGAACTGCGTGACCGTTATGCCAAAGAACGTTTCGGCAAATCTTATGCAGATTTGCAGAGAGTAGGAGTGGAAAACCCCGATGATGAAGAAACAGCTGCTCGTCTGAAAGAGATTAAAGATGCTTATCCTCTTAACATCTCTGAAGCTGAACCAGTTGACTATAACAAATAATTATAAAGGAGAATAAATTATGGCAAAATTTAAAAAGAAAAAATCAGGTGGAGTGCCAGCTATCTCTACAGCTTCGCTTCCTGACGTTATCTTCATGCTTTTGTTCTTCTTTATGATATCTACTGTGATGCGTGATACATCGCTTAAAGTAGACCAGAAGATACCAGAAGCATCAGAAGTGCAGAAACTGGAACGTAAAAACTTGGTAAGTTACATATATGTAGGTAAACCTAAAAGAGAGTTTGCCGCTCAGTTTGGTACCGAGGACGCTCTTCAGCTTAACGACTCTTTTGAAAGCGTAGAAAAAATCAAAGACTTTGTCTATGCAGAAAAAGAATCTCGTCGTCCAGAAGAACGTGACGCTCTTACTTTCTCTATAAAGGGAGACGTAGAATCCAAAATGGGTATCGTAACAGATATCAAGCAGGAATTGCGTAAAGCAAATGCTCTTAAAATTAACTATTCTGCTCGCCAGCCTGGCAAAAAGAAATAATTTATAGAGCTTATAAATATCAAAGGCGACACTGAAAAGTGTCGCCTTTTTTTTGTTCTTAAAGCATATAAATCGTATTTTTGCCATTACCATTAAAGTGAAGGCGTATAGCCTTCTATTACATCTTTTATAGAAAATTAAATACAGAATGGAAAATAAAAAAAGTTTTATAGAGGAGATAAAATGGCGTGGTATGCTGCATACTATGATGCCTGGCACCGAGGAGCTATTTGAAAAAGGAATGGTTACAGCATATGTGGGAACAGACCCTACGGCAGACTCCCTGCATATAGGGCATCTGGTGTCTATAATGATGCTTAAACATTTGCAGAGCTGTGGACATAAACCTCTTATGTTGGTGGGTGGAGCTACAGGTATGATAGGCGACCCTAGTGGTAAGTCTGACGAGCGTAACCTATTGAGCGAAGAAGTCCTACGTCATAACCAAGAAGCTATACGTCGTCAGTTGTCTCGTTTCTTGGATTTTGATTCAGACGCCCCAAATGCTGCCGAGATGGTGAATAACTATGACTGGATGAAAGATTTTTCATTCCTGGACTTTGCTCGTGAGGTGGGTAAACACATTACGGTGAACTATATGATGGCCAAAGACTCGGTTAAATCTCGTCTTAATGGTACGGCAAATGACGGTCTTTCGTTTACCGAGTTCACATATCAATTGTTGCAGGGTTATGACTTCCTACACCTGTATAAAGAAAAAGGTTGTCGATTGCAGATGGGTGGTAGCGACCAGTGGGGTAACATCACGACAGGTACAGAACTCATACGTCGCAAGGAATCTGGCGAAGCATTTGGTCTTACTTGTCCTCTTATAACAAAGGCCGATGGCAAGAAATTTGGTAAGACAGAAAAGGGTAACATTTGGCTAGATGCCGAACGTACGAGCCCTTATGAATTCTATCAGTTTTGGTTGAATGTTTCAGACAGTGATGCCGAACGCTACATAAAGATTTTCACTTCGCTGGATAAAGAGACGATAGATGCACTGGTGGCTCGTCACGCAGAGGCTCCACATTTGCGTGAATTGCAGTCTGTCTTGGCTCGTGAGATAACTATTATGGTACATAGCGAGGAGGATTATAATGCTGCGGTAGAGGCTTCACAGATACTATTTGGCCGTGCGACAAAAGAAAACTTGGTAAACATATCTGAAAAGAACCTTTTGGCTGTGTTTGATGGTGTGCCACAGGGAGAGATGTCGATGGAAGATGTGAAGGCTGGCGTAGAGATAGAGAAAGCGTTGGTTGCCTCGGGATTTATGCCTAGCCTTTCAGAGGCTCGTCGTGCACTTAAAGAAAATTCTATTTCTGTAAATAAGGAAAAAGTGAGTGCGACGTACGTGATAGAAGAAAAAGACCTTATAAAGGGGCGTTACATAGTACTGCAACGTGGTAAGAAAAATTATTTCCTAGTAACTGTAAAATAAAAAACTATGGAAAAAACAACGGTAGCCGATGTTTGTCTGCTAGATAAAAAATTCCGTTTGTATATACACGCTTCTCAAATAGAAGAAACGGTAAAAAAAATGGTACAGAAAGTTGCCGATGACCTAGGCGAAGATGCTTGCCCGGTATTTGTGGGGGTACTCAACGGTGTGTTTATGTTTATGAGTGATTTTGTACGTCATTATCCTCATATATGTCAAGTATCGTTCTTGAAAATGGCTTCGTATCAAGGGACAGATTCTACGGGTAGTGTCAAGACTCTGTTGGGTATAAACGAAGACTTGACTGGTCGTACGGTGGTGGTACTGGAAGACATAGTAGATACGGGAAATACTCTGGTAGAGTTGCACAATCTTTTCAAAGACAAAGGCATCAAAGACTTCCGTGTAGCAACGCTTTTCTTTAAGCCAGAATCATATAACAAGTCTATACCTATAGAATATGTGGGGATGGATATAGATAACCGTTTTATAGTGGGTTATGGCCTAGATTACAATGGTGTGGGACGTAACCTGCCACATATATATCAAAACATAGAAGACAAATAATTATAAACGATATTAAAATGATAAATCTAGTACTTTTTGGCCCTCCAGGGGCAGGTAAAGGAACTCAGGCCGAGTTCTTGGTAGAAAAATATTCATTGGTACACATATCTACGGGTGATGTGTTCCGTGCCAATATCAAAAACGGAACACCACTAGGTAAAGAAGCCGAATCTTACATAAAGAAAGGTGCTCTAGTTCCAGACGAGATAACAATAGGTATGTTGGAAGCTGTGGTAGAAGAAAATCTAGCGACAGCCAAAGGTTTTATCTTTGACGGATTCCCACGTACACAGGCACAGGGTGAGGCTTTGGACGCATTCTTGGCAAAAAAAGGTTTGGCGGTGAGTGGTATGTTGGCTCTGGAAGTTGAGGACGAAGTCCTAGTAGGTCGTCTGCTGGAACGCGGTAAGACTTCTGGTCGTGCAGACGATGCAGACGAGAGTGTTATACGTGCCCGTATCGCTGAATACTATGAGAAGACCAATGTGCTTAAAGATTTCTATTCTGCACAGGGTAAATACCACGGTGTAAATGGCGTAGGTTCTATCCCAGAGATAGCAGACCGTCTATCTGAAATAGTAGATAAATTGTAATGTAAATTACTCTTGATAAAAAAAGCAGCCCTGTGGGCTGCTTTTTCTTATAGAGGAAGGAGGGGTATGTGTATTGATTATTTAAGAACCTCTTCTAATTTACGGTCTATGACTGAATTTTGCTCGCCACCACCCAATTGTATGGCTATCACATTTCCTTCGGTATCTAGGAGTATAAGTGAAGGGTACATATATATGCCGTGTATGACGTTTACGGCTTTTTTGCGGTCTTTTTCACTGTTCATATTGACCTGTGGCCATTCCAGTTGATGTTTGTTTATAGCCTCCTTCCAGTCATTCTCGTTGGTCTCCAGTGCCATACCTATTATCATAAAGTCTTTACGAGAGCCATAACGTTTCCATATCTCTTTTATATGAGGAATCTCTTTTATGCAAGGACCACACCAGCTACCCCAGAAATCTAGCAGTACATATCGACCTTTGTATGAGGAGAGTTTTATGGTATCCCCCGTGTGTGATAGTAGTGTAAAGTCTGTAAAAGGTATTCCCACGCGTAGACCTTCTTTGCCTTTGTTGAAAGAGTCGTCTACGTCTATATCTTCTTTTATAGCACGCCCCAATGTCGAGTTTTTTACATCATCTGAAAGAGTGTTATATAGTTCTTTCTCGTTTTTGAAGTTCTCATAATAAAGAACATATGCACTGAAAGGGTCGTCTGTGTGGGTGGAGATGTAGCGAGCGAAAACCTCAGTTTTTTTTCTTTTTACTGCCCGTATGCTGTCATTTGTCTTGAGTATAAGAGCAGAATGTTCTTTTTTTAATTCCTCAGGGACATTTTTCTGCGCCAAAAGAGAATCCAGACGGCGGCTTATAGGGGCACGTTCGTTGTCATATTTACGCAACGTGTCAAAATAATCGCTGTGAGTGTCATAGATACCACCGCTTATAGTCGCCCCGCCCAAATCACTTTTTTCGCCCTTTATACTAATAGTATAATCACCCATACATAGAGTAAGGGTTTGGTATTCCTTTACCTCTTGTATGCTGCCGCCTGTAGGTATAGAGAAAAGAACGGCAGGGAGCATCACGTCTATCTTTTTGGAGAATGAAATCCTGTTTTTCTTGCGGCAGATGATGGTGTCTATCTCTCTTTTCTCGTCCATAGACATAAGGTATAGCGTGTCCCCCTTGTCTAGGTTTTTGACGCGGGCGTCTATGGTAAATGTTCCCGCCTCCTGTGAATGGAGTAGTCCACACACGCCACATAATGCCAATAATAATGTAATTTTCTTCATAATTGATTTATAATGATTAAAATAGCTTGTTATTTATGGTGGTAAATTATACCGGCTAATATATATATAGTTAAAAATCAAAACATTTAACACGAAAATGTCCTGATGATTTTCTATGCATTAGACCATAGGAAATGGTGAAAAAGTTGCACGGTCGGTAAAATTATTTTTTACGCATTTTGAGGTATTCACGGGCTGTGAGTTCCAGTTCTGCATACCAATTCTTGCCAAAACGAGCTGTGAGAGGTTCTTTCAAGAATTTGTAGATAGGCACACCCAGTTTTTTACCCAGCACGCAAGCATCACTGCATACTTCCCAACGATGGTAGTTAAGTGCCGTATATGACATTATCTGTGATAGACGTATAGGGTATAGATGGCAGGATATAGGTTTTTTAAAGCGTATCTTGCCGTCGTTATAGGCTTGTTCTATGGCACACAGGGATATTCCTTCGTCGTTTTTTATGAGGTATGCACATTCCTTGCCGTCTATAAGAGGAGTGACAGGACTACGGTCATAGCTGTCCACCACCCAAGCTCCCATAAGCTCTACCGTACGGCGACCTTCGGGTGTCATATAGGGCAGTACTTGTGGCAGGACATCTTCCATAGTCTTTTTTTCTTCTTCTCCCACAGGGGCGCCGCTATCGCCCGCTATACAACATTCGCCTTTGCACTTTGAAAGGTCGCACACAAAACATTCTGTTATAATATCATCAGAAATAAGGGTGTCTTTTATCTGTATCATTGTCTTTTATGATTTAATTAGGTACAAAGGTAGTTTTTTTAGCATACAAAAGTTTCTTTTTAACTTATTTAAGCCTAACTTTGTGCTATCATACATAAATTATGTGATGTATATATGAAAAAGACGTTTTTTTATCTCATTATATTGCTTGCAATGCCTCTTGCAGCACAAAATATGCCACTGGCAGATACTACGGTGGTGCTTAAAAAACTATTGCCAGATAGCGTAGCAGTCTCGGCAGTGGAAAAACCAGGGGAATGGGAGATTAACTCAAATGTCACGATGGTTATCCCTGCAGATGTTAAAAATCTTATAGGTCTTTACCGTGAGTCTGCCATAGAGAGTAAGACGGTACAGGGCTATGTCATACAGGTGTATTATGGTCGTTTGCAGAGAGCCAGAGAGATAAAGGACGCATTTCTGGAACTATATCCCGATGAAATAGTAGAGATAGAATATGATAATCCAGACTACAAGGTCTTTGTAGGGCAATATGTGGATATCAATATAGCTAGGGCAGCACTCGCGGCTCTTAAAGCCCGCAGTAGTGAATATGGCGGAGCATTTGTACGTCCCAAGGAAATTAAAATTTACGACCAAAACAAATGATGAATACCCACGGTGCTATAAAATACACGCGTACATTCTTTATACTCATAGCGATGTGTGTGAGTATGGGGACTGTCGTGGCACAGGGTATAGACTTCCGTCGTTTTACACTGCCTTGTGGTGTGAGGGTGTTGCTACATAGTAATCCTCACGCACCTGTGGTATCGGTAGGGCTTATGTATCGCAGTGGGCTTAATGACCAGCCAAGCAATTTGGCAGGAGTGAATGACGTGGTGGCTCTATTGCGAATGAATACTTCTCGACATCTTAAAGACGGGGAGTATGCAGACATTATGGAGACATACGGTGGTAATACTTCGTACAGTGTGGGACACGATGTTACGTTCTTTTGTGATAATTTCTCTTCCAATATGTTGAAGGGTGCCATATGGTTGGCTGCCGAAAAGACTGCCGAATGTATGGCTACACCAGAAGAATTTGAAAAGTATTATACACAGGTGAAGAATAAATTGTCTGATAATATCGAAGAAAAGACAGATATAGACCTGCTGTATGATATGGTTCAGACGGTGAATATGCGTCTGGCTCCACAGTTTATGGTGTATGATGAAGGTCTGGACCTGGACGTGGTGCATCACTATGAGAGAGCTTATTTCACTCCAGATAAAGCTGTTCTTACCATAAGCGGTATGATAGATGTAGATTCTACGGCACGCATAGTGCGTGAGATGTTTGCCTTTCTTCCAGATACCAACTATGGAGAAAATGTGCGTCCATCTTTCTTTACGGTGAATAACGCTCCTAAGGACAGTCTTAAAACCCGCGAAGGTAATGTGATAGGAATAGGCGAAGGCATACTGGCTATGAAAGACGCTGCATCGAGAGTGGATACGGTATATCGTCGTGCGGCACAGGAAGCAGTCATTATGGCTTGGCAGATACCTCCTTACACAGACCCACAGGCCGAGGTTTTTGATTTTATAGGTACGGTGCTTGCTGCACAGGGTGGACGATTAAGAAATGCTCTTATGAAAGAAAGCAGTATGGCTTCCAGTGTAGAATACCTATCATTGCCTATGAGCCGAGCATCGGTTTTTGCTATCAAGGTAACGGCTGCCGAAGGCATACCACTTGCAGATATAGTGCAGGAGGTGAGCACACAGATAGACCTACTCAAAACCCGCAATATAAGTGAGACAGAACTCACGCAGGCTCTTAATACCAGTAGTATGGATATGTGGCAGGGCATATCTACCAACGAAGGTATGGTGCGTTATCTGGCATCGGCCGAATTGATGTATGGTAACGCTTCGGTGATGAACTCACAGTTGGAACGTATGAGCCGTATCACGGCCGATGAACTGCGAGAAGTGGTGCAGCGTTTCATTCGTACAGATAATATGAAGACTTTCTATATTTTACCCACTAGTGCCAAAGATGTGAAATGATAAGACGTGTGGTTTATATATGGCTATTATGTGTGTCTTCCAGCCTTGTTGCAATGGCGGGAGGAAATAGTATGCCTATGGGTGATGTGGTGATGGATAGTCTGGTGGTGGAGAATATAACCACGATGGAAAACATAGGAGTGGGAGAAGAATTGATGGAACCGATGGATAGTATGGTGGTTGATTCTACGGTGGTAGAAGATGTGGATACTATACTGGTGGAAAAAGACACGACAGGTATAAGAAAGGTAGGGGAGATAATAGGTGTGGTAGGAGCTATACGTATAGATAGTCTGAAATTTGAACCTGTGCCGCTTACGGTAAATGAGATAGAGGTTGTACACATATTTGATAGTCTTCCACGTCCTACACAGGCTCCACTTATACACATAGGAACACCGGTTAAAACGGTTCTTAAAAATGGTCTTACGGTGCTGTTGTATGAGGACCATAGTATGCCTATCGTTAGTTTTTATATGGGACTCAATACGGCAGGACGAGTGTTTGAAAAAGAGAAAAAAGGTATAGGAGAACTCACGAGTCGTATGTTGCTATCGGGAGTGGAGAACCGTACCAAAGACCAGATAGTTGACTCACTGGCGGGAATGGGTAGTATGTATCGTATGACAGAGTCCAGTTTTTATGTCTCTTCGCTCAGCAAATATACTACTACTTCATTTCAACTTTTTGCCGATGTGATATTGCGACCATCGTTCCCGTTGCAAGAGTTCTATGCTGCCAAAAATGCAGCGATAGAGAGTTGTCGTACCAGTGAGAAAAACGAACGTTCGGTGCTGGACCGTGTTTATAAAGCATTGACATTTGCTGGTAAATCTCCCGAGGGTGAAATGATGAGCCCTTCTACAATAGAGGCTATCACACCAGATGACTGTGTGAATTATTACAATACTTACTGGCGACCAAATAATGCGGTGCTACTGGTGATGGGAGATATAACACCTTCACAGTTATCGACTATGGTAAATCGTAGATTCCGCACTTGGGGACGTGCAGAAATACCAGCTCACAGCATATCTATTGCCGAAGATGTGCCTATGACCGAGATTAACTTCCTCAATGTGCCAGAGCGTCGTAGGGCAGATATCATCATATCAAATGTAGCCGATTTTGATTATAACTCCCCCGATGTATATCCTGCTATATTTATAAACCACATCTTTGGAGGGGATTTACTGGAGAACATACGTGCCAAACTCAAAATAGTAGATACACGTCGTGATGAGCCTTTCTCGTTGTATCCAGATGCGACGGGAGGTTATATGTGTCTGCGTACAAGTGTAGATGCAGAAGATGTGGTTAAAACGATAGCCGAAAAAACAGCTCTGTTACACGATGTGCGTACGGGGGCTCTTTCAGATGAAGAGTTGCAAAAGATGAAAAACTACCTGATAGGTAAAATAGCCCTTACGTTTGAAGATAGAGCAGCCCGCGGAGCCTATGGTGTGGCGATAGAAAATGGTATGGTACGACAGGGATTCCTAGAGGAGGTACTCAAGGAGATAAATAACGTTACGGCCGATGATATAATGCGTGTGGCACAGAAGTACATCAAACCCACACAGTTCCGCATAGTCATACAGGCAGATGCTAGAAGCGTGGTGCCTTCGTTGGAACTGGCGGGCTATGACGTTAAGTTCTATAACGAGTATGCCGAGAGGGTATCCCGTCCTTCGTTGTCGTTCCCTGTACAGGAAGGTGTTACGGTAGATGATATTATGAAAAGCTACTACAAGGCTATGGGAGGCATTGAAAAGATGAAGAGCCTACAGACGGTCAAATATAAATATAAGGTAACGATAGGAAAACGAGTATTTGAGGCTCAAAGTATGGCAAAACTGCCGTTCTATTCCCAAGATATGTTGCTGTGGGACGGTGTGGTGTATCTTAAAAAGACGTTTAACGGTAATATGGGATATACCAAGGTAGAACGTATGCGTACAGACCTTAAAGCCGATGTGGTGGAAAAACGCCGTGAAGACCGTTCTATATTCCCTCTGCTGGATTATGGCAAGGAGAAAGTGAAGGTAGAACTGGATAGTATAGTCCCAGTGAGAGGGTATTATACTTATAAACTGAATGTTACATTGTCATCGGGACGTAAGGAAAACCACTACATATCGGTAGCAGAGGGCGTACCGTTAAGAATAGAAGAGGTAAGTGCATTTGAAGAAAAGGTGGTAGATGAAAAGACAGGAAAAGTAACCAAATACACACCCGAAAAGATAACATCTTGCACAGATTTTTCGGCATATAGAGAGGTAGATGGAATAAAATTCCCATTTGTGATGGAAGTGAGAGATGATACGGGAAGTATAGTATGGGTACTTCAAGATGTGGAACTCAATGTCCCGATACCAAACAACGACTTCCGTTAGGGATTGACGCGTGCTCTATCGCCTAGTTCTATCGCTTCGAGGTCTTTTATTTGCCCGTCAGAAAGTGTGAAACGCAACATAGTACGTACCTTGTGAAATCCATAGCAGCCGGCAGCACCCGGGTTAAAGTGCATCACGCCTCGCTCTTTATCCATCATTACTTTCAGGATATGAGAATGCCCGCTTATGAATAAACGTGGCGGAGCAGCATATATCTCTTCTATCACGCTGCGGTCATAACGTGGGGGATAACCACCTATGTGTTTCATAAGAACATCTACGCCTTCTTCTGTAAAACGCAATCTCTCGGGATATGAGGCTCTCACCTCCCAACCATCTATATTCCCATATACGGCTTTAAGAGGAGCTATTTTTTCCAGTTCACGGGCTACACTTATAGAACCTATATCCCCTGCATGCCATATCTGGTCCACAGTATGAGCATATTTTGTGATGGAGGAGTCTATCGTCCCGTGAGTATCAGAAAGCAATAAAATCTTTTTCATATGGCAAAAATAGTAACAAATGATGACTTTTTGCCTGTTTTACTTGCTATCCCTATGTTAAAGGAAGTATCTTTGCACCGCCAAAAAACAGATAATCAAAGTAAAATATATATAAAATGAAATTATCAAATTTTGACTTTAAGTTACCATCAGAACTTCTGGCCGAATATCCATCGGAGAATCGTGATGAAGCACGTCTTATGGTCATTCATCGTGATAGCGGTAAGATAGAACACCGTCTATTCAAGGACTTGATAGACTATTTTGACGAGGGAGACTGTATGATTATCAACAATACCAAGGTCTTCCCAGCACGTATGTATGGTAATAAGGAAAAAACAGGAGCTACCATAGAGGTGTTCCTATTGCGTGAGCTCAATGCCGAACAGCGTCTATGGGACGTGATAGTTGACCCAGCACGTAAGATACGTATAGGAAATAAACTTTTCTTTGGCGATGACGACCTTGTGGCCGAGGTTATAGACAATACTACGTCTCGTGGACGTACGTTGCGTTTCCTTTTTGACGGTAGTTATGAAGAGTTCCGTGCCAAACTTCTAGCATTGGGACATACACCGCTACCCAAATACATCAAACGTGCCGAAGAACCTATGGACCAGGAGTATTACCAGACTATCTATGCCAAAAACGAAGGTGCGGTGGCTGCTCCTACGGCTGGTCTTCACTTCTCAAAACAACTGATGAAGCGTCTGGAAATAAAAGGTGTGAAATTTCCAGAGATAACACTGCACGTGGGACTTGGTACGTTTAACCCTGTGGAGGTAGAGGACCTTTCAAAACACAAGATGGATTCTGAACAGGTTATCATCACACCTGAAGCTTGCCAGATGGTAAACGAGACGATAGACCAAAAGAAAAAGGTGTGTGCGATAGGTACTACTTGTATGCGTGCGATAGAGAGTTCTATATCATCAGACAAGCGTCTTAATCCATATAATTCGTGGACAAATAAATTTATATTCCCTCCATACGATTTCTCGATAGCCAACTGTATGGTAACCAATTTCCATACACCACGCTCTACCCTCCTAATGATGATATCGGCATTTATGGGACACGAGTTAATGATGGAAGCATATGACCAAGCCATAAAAGAAAAATACAAATTCTACTCTTATGGTGACGCTATGTTGATATTGTAATAAGCATTAGCGATATATCATAAAAAAGCGACCTGCCAGTGGCAGGTCGCTTTTTAAGTTTTAATGGTTAAGAGATGGTTTATTCTCTGTTTGAGGCAGCCAGTTTGGCAAACAGACGCAATAGTTCCAGATACAACCATACGAGTGTTACCAGTATGCTGAAAGCACCATACCATTCCATATATTTGGGAGCACCGCTATATGAAAGACGTGTTACCATATCAAAATCCAGTGCCAGATTAAGAGCCGCTATCACCGCTGCAAATGCCGTTACACCTATCGATAGTCCCGATGTTCCCATTATAAAGCTGGTATTACCAAAAAAGCTCATTATCATCAGCACAAAATATACTATTGCGATGCCTATCGTTGCGGCTATCACTATACTGCGGAACTTTTCGGTTACTTTTATCACTCCTGTGCGGTATAGTACCAGCATCACGATAAATGTTACCACGGTGGCAACCACGGCTTGGAATACGACGCTTATAGGTGCTCCAAAAGATGCTGGGATATAAATAGATGCCGCTCCCAGGAATACACCTTCCAGTACTGCATATATAGGCATAGAATAACGGGCTACACTGGGCTTAAAGATTGTGACAAGTGCGGCTATAAAACCACCTATACTACCCACAATTGACAGAACGCCAGCCGATGCTGGATTTTGTATGATGGAGTACACAGAATATGCTCCTGCTATAAATGTGAGCAGGATTCCTAGCAGAGTCTTATTGGTAGTGCCAGATATGGTCATAGTCTCACCGCTGGCTGTATAGGCGATGTTTTTAAGAGTGTTTTCACTCAGGGCTGGGTTTGATGATTTGAACATAATGTTTTATAATTTGGTTATCTATATACAAGTACAAATGTACATATTTTAGACGAAAAAATGTGTGTCAATCCACTTAAAAACCGTTTGCGTTGATTATCTTTGTAAGTGGAGAATAATGCCCAATTTGAAATGATTAAGATGAGGAAAATGATAAAAACTATAAGAAGAATAACGCTATGTGTGATGATGATGATATGCTCACAGTTGTCATCACAGACGCCATCTACCCCCGCGCAGGATAGCCTTTATGATGAAAATTATCATCAGGCTATGGAAAAAGTGGCAGCAGGTAATGTTCCATCGGCTATATTTTATCTCAAAGAATGTATAAAGGAGCGTCCATCTACGCCGTCCCTGTATTATGATTTGGCACGTATGTATGACCGTTTGCAGGACGCTACACAGACTCTTTACTATGCCCGCAAGGCCTATGCTCTCTCTCCTTCCAATCTATGGTGGGAGGAATATCTGCTATCTACGGCTATCAAATATAAAAAGTATGAAGAAGCCGAAAATGTTATGGAAGAGCGTTATAAACGTGATGGTCGTTTTCTGGATGAACTACTGGGACTGTATGTTATAAACAAACATTGGGATAGTATTATATCTACACTCACAGCTCGTGAAGAGGAAAATGAACTCACACCCAAAGAGTTTCATTCCCTACTGGAAGCATATACGCAAAAGGGAGAGTATAAGACCATCATAAAACGTGCCGATGCCTATATGCGTACCCACCCAGATGATACAGATGTGGCACGTCTTAAACTGTTATCACTACACAATGAAGGAAAGGTAGATAAGGCTTGGAAGTTTTTTGAGGGATATTATGCGGCTCACCCAACAGACGGGCGTGCGGCATATACTATGATGACGCGTTATAATGAGGATAAAGACTATGACTCTATTATGGCTGCCAGCGAAGTAGTAGCCAAGGATACCACTATGAATACGGCTGCGCGTCTTAAAATAATGGAACTGGTGCTTCCCATTACAGCACAGGACTCTACATATAAAGTAGCATATGAAAAAACACTCAACATATTGGTACATAATACGGTAAAGGATTTACAATTAGTGTATGCATTTGTAGGGGAGTATTATTTTGTGCAGGGGGAATATCCCGAGGCATTCAAATATTTCCGTCAGGCACTGCACAGTGGATATGCCGATACCGAGATGATGAAAAAACTACTCTATATAGAGAGTATGAACCAAGACTATGAATCTATCTATGTAGATGCTATGTTGATGTTGGCATCGGGATTTAAAGATGCCGATGTCTATACCCAGTTGGGATTGGCAGCTCATAGTAAGGGACTGGTAGATGAGGCAATAGAAGCGATAGAGAGTGCGGCAGGAATGTCCCGCTCTATAAGTCTGGAACACTATGGACAGTTGATGTCTTTCTTGGGTACGCTTTATCACGAGTCTGGTGATGACAAGAGAAGTGATATGTGTTTTGAACAGGCTCTCGCTATAATACCAGATGATGCATCGACGCTTAACAACTATGCTTATTTTCTGGCACTGAGAAAAAAAGACCTGGATAGAGCATTGATGATGAGTGGGCGAGCATTGATGCAGGATAGAGAGAATGACTCATATATGGATACCTATGCCTACATTATGCTGCTCAAAGGTAGAAATGACGAAGCCCTTAAAGTGATGGAAAAACTGATGGCTATGGAGGTGGAACATTCTATTGAGGTATTGGAGCATTATAGAGATATATTGAACGCGTGTGGCAAGAAGGCCGAAGCTATAGATGTGCAGAAGAAGATAGATGCCTTAAAAAAGGCAGGCGAAAATAGTAAAGAACAGGAAACATCTTCTATGTAAAAATAGATGTTTGGCAGAATGAATAGATATAGGTTAATAATAGGTCTTGTAGCTCTGGCATTTGTGGTGTCTATGTTTAGCTCGTGTAAAGGTGGTCGTGAGAGAAGACGAGCAATATCGGAGTCTCATACGCTGATGGAGAGCCGTGAGATGACAAGCGCAGAACTTAAAAGATGGATAGATACCACTCTTGTTATAACACGTCCATTGCCATACAGCATTAGTTCCAGGGTGAACGTGCAGCTGGGTTCTCACGGTGTAAGCGGAGAGATAAGATATGTGGCTGGGGAGAAAATATGGGTCAATGTCTCGCTGCTGGGTATAACATTTGCAAGGGCGTTATTCACGACAGATTCACTTATGTACTATGAACGTCTGCGTAAGACATCGTATGAAGGACGTTGGGAAGAATTGGAGAGAGTGCACGCTGGACTAGGAGTGGTAGATTTTCATATGATGGAGAGTATGATGTTTGCACGTCCTATATTTTCACTCACCAAAGGTGAATTTACGTCTATGGAAAATGGAGTGATGACTTTTACTCAGGAAGCTCATAGAGATGGCTTTAATAGGGTGATAGAGATAGATGAGTTTACGCATAGGATAACGGCTCAGTCTATCACATCATCAGATGATGCGATATCATACACAGGAGAATACACTTATGATGAACGTGGAGCCTTAAAAGAGATGCTTTTCACGGTGCGAGCGGCAAACTATGCTACAGTGAGATGTAGTTATGGAGTGATCAGAGATGGGGCAGGGGCGACGCCGTTCAGTATGCCAGAAGGGTATAAGAGTGTGAAGGAGTTACTAGGAGAGATAGGAATAGATAGTAATTAGAAAATAACATATTTCGATATGAGGATAAATATAAGAGCGTTATTTTGTGGGTTGTTTTTGTTGTCTTGTATGCTGGCCGTGCAAGGACAATCTCGCAGTGCCCTGGAAAAACAGAAAAAAGACCTCCAAAAACAGATATCAAAGATAGATGCCGCTATTGCTTCCAATAAAAAGAAACAATCGGCCAATACCGTCCAGCTACAATCATTGAGACAGAAGGTCAAAATCCGTCAAGGGATAGTGAATAATATCAATCGTGAGATAGGTGGTCTGGACCGCGATATAGAGATAAACCGTGCCGAGGTATCTCGTCTGGAAAGAGAACTGGACACATTGCGTAGTTCATATGCACGTATGTGTGTCAATTATTATAACAATAAATCTGAAGGGTTAAGATTGATGTATATCCTCTCTTCTACCAGTCTTTCACAGGCCTATGCACGTAGCCAGTACATCAAGGAATATACATCTGCCATACGTCGTCGTGGAGAAGAAGTGCGAGCCAAAAGTGTCGAGACGCAATCCTCTATCGATAGACTGGAAAAATTAAAGGGAGAGAAAAAAGTTCTTTTGAGTGAGCAAAAGAAAGAGATGACAGAACTCTCGACCGACCAGAAACGTATAGAACGCATACAGGCTTCGCTTAAAAAGAATCGCAAGCAGTTGGACCGCGATATGAAAAATGCCCGTAATACCGCGGCTCGCATACAGAAAGAGATAAACGATATCATACGCCGAGAGATAGAAGCACAGAATAAAAAGGCAGGAGGTAGTAAAAAATCATCATCGGGACAGCTGGCTCTTACACCCGAGGCCAAAGCTCTATCGGCTAGTTTTGCACAGAATAAAGGTAAACTGCCTTGGCCGGTAGAACGAGGTGTGATTTTTATGCATCACGGGCGTCAGCAGTATCCTGGTACTACGGCTTATGTAGATGTGCCGGGTGTTCTTATAGCTACCACACAGGGAGCGATGGCTCGTGCGGTGTTTGCAGGGGAGGTCATACGTGTACAGGTAAAATCAGATGGGCTGTATATGGTATTTGTGCAGCACGGTAATTACTTTACTGTATATGTAGACCTGCTTACCGTAAATGTGAAAAAAGGCGATAAAGTAACCACCAAACAGACGATAGGCCGTATCAATACAGATAAATTTGAAAATAAAACGATACTTAATTTCAGTCTGTATTATAACAACCAAAAACAAAACCCAGAACTTTGGTTGGCAAAATAGTATAAAAATATGAGTCGAGATATAACATCATCATCTAGTCTTTCTGGTGCCAATATGACGCTTGTCCTGCTATCTGTTGTGGCAGTGGGAGTGATGTGTAATGTTGGTTATACACTTCGCTGGGTGGAGTGGTGTAATATGAGCGATGTGCCTTATGGGGGAGCTGTGAAAAACATAGTGGCGATAATGGCTGCAGCTATGATGGTGGCCTTTATAGCCAAAGACATAATTCCTGTGCGAAGACTGTGGGCAGTAGTGGGAGTTTATGCGGTTTTTTATGCTATGCTACCTACCTGTATGTTTTTTGCAGATTATCTGTTGTCATCTATGATGATGACGGTGGTGGTGTATATGGTGTGGAATCTGGGAGGAAGAGGAAATGTGATGAGGTTGTTTTTGGCGGCATTTATAACGGGGGTGTCTATGTGTTATGTGCCATCGACGGTGTTGTATATGTTGCTTATCTATGCCGGGGTGTTTATCTTCTGTCCCGAAGATTCGCGTAACTGGTTGATGCCTCTGGTGGGTTTTGGTTCATCGATTCTTGTGGTGACGACTGTGGCTTCGGTAAACGAAGGTGTTATAGTGTTCCCTTCTCAATATATGCCAAGTGAGATATTCCATATGCCATATACCGAAAAGATTTTTGCCTCACAGAATATGTATTTCTATATAGCTGTGGCGGCGGTGTTTCTATTGGTGGCATACGTGAGATATATGGCCGATGCTTCGCGGGATACACAGATGGAAAAAAAGAGAGCAATGCTTATAAGTGTGCTACTGTTAGTGTGTGTGGCTATGGCATTGAGTGTCGTGAAATCTAGATATATGGTGGTATTTGCATCGTTGCCCTTTGCGCTGATAGTGGGACGATACGTTACAAATGAAGAACTGTCCAAGTGGAGAAAAGCGGTATATGTATGGGCGTTGGCCGTGGTGGCAGTGGTGAGTATGTGGACATTTGAATAAGAAAAGTATAAGTAAATAACAGGATATGGGTATAGTTAAAAAATTGGGTAGTCAGACAGCGTATTATGGGCTGTCATCGGTAGTGGGAAGGCTTCTTAACTACCTGCTGGTACCGCTATACACTTATGTGATTATAGACCCTTCACAGATGGGGGTTGTTACATATCTCTATGCCTTGGCGGCACTGTTTAATGTGTTTCTGTCATATGGTATGGAAACAGCATTCTTCCGTTATATGAATGATGGAGAAGCAGGCGAAGAAAAGGTGAGAAATACGGCCTTTACGTCTATTTTTATAACTACCAGTGTGTTTGCACTGCTAGGATTAATCTTCTACCAAGATATAGCCAGATGGATAGAGTATGAAAATAGGGCTATATGTATATTGTATTTTGTGATAATAGTAGCAGCTGATGCTTATGCTATCATACCATTTGCACGTTTGCGACAGGAAGGCAAGGCAAAACTCTATGCTGTTATACGTATAGTGGGAATACTGGTAGGTATAGCATTCAATGTATCGTTTATATATCTGTTGCCACGGGTGGGACTTATGGAGGTTAATGTGAACAACATCTTCCTGTCAAATGTCATATCCAGTGTGGTGGTTTTGGTCTTGTTGTTGTGGTATGTGAAAGGCTTCCGTTTACAGATAGATGTAAGGCTGTGGAAAAAGATGTTGTGTTATGGAGCTCCTATACTCATAGCAGGTACGGCAGGTATAGTAAACGAAACGATGGACAGAGTCTTTTTAAGAGAACTGCTACCTGCAGATACTCGTGAGTATTATCTGGGGATATATGGTAACTGTTTCAAGATGGGCATATTCATAGCTCTTTTTACTCAAGCATTCCGTATGGCCGGCGAACCGTTCTTTTTCTCGCGTATGAGAGACCTCGATGCACAGAAGGTCTATGCACGCGTCACGTTATATTACACGATGGTCATAGGTACTATGTATGTGGCTGTGATGGGAAATCTGGACTGGTTACAGTATTTCGTAGGAGAGAAATATAGGGTAGGTATGGATATAGTGCCTATCATCTTGCTGGCCAATGTCTGCCTGGGGCTATATTATAACCTATCTATGTGGTATAAACTTACAGACCGTACTGTGTGGGGAGCATATCTATCCATAATAGGAGCGGTGGTAACTGTGGCGGTTATATTCTATGGGGTGCCACGCTGGGGTTATGTGGCTGCAGCTTGGGCACATTTGGCGACATATGGAACGATGATGGTGCTGTCATATATCTTAGGGCAGAAGTTCTACCCTATACCATATGATGTGATGAAGATAATGCTTTATATAGCAGTAGCGGTGGCTATGGGATATGTGTCGTGGTATATGCTGGGAGGAAATGTGTGGGTAGGAAATGCATTTGTGGTACTGTATTGTGTGATGATGGCATTGGTGGAAAGGAAGAGTATTATAGCGGTGGTAAGTAAAAGGAGATAGTGACTATGGGGGAGGATAAAATAAAACAACGTGCCAAAAGAAACAGGACTCTTATGATAGATGAGAGCGAGGTGTCATCACTTAAAAGTAGGATAGTCTATGATGATGGGGGTGATATATGCTACCGTGATAGTGTGATATGTGGTGATATGATGGCTGTGATGGAGCGTCTTCCCGATGGTTTTGCAGACCTTATCATTATAGACCCTCCATATAACCTATCCAAGGACTTTGGTAGGGTGAGTTTTGGAGCGATGGCAGATGAGGAGTATAAAGCATATCTGGAAGAGTGGTTCCCGACGGTATGCCGTAAATTATCGCCAAGGGGGAGCCTCTATATGTGTGGGGACTGGAAATGCACGTCGGCTATGCAAGAGGTGATAGGAAGACATCTTACGGTTATGAATCGTATCACTTGGGGTAGGGAAAAAGGCCGCGGAGCTACCTCCAATTGGAAAAATTCTATGGAGGATATATGGTATGCTGTACGAGATAAGAATGATTATTATTATGATGTAGAATCGGTCAAGGTACGCCGTAGGGTATTGGCTCCATATAGAGAAGAAGGCAAGGCCAAAGACTGGCAGGAGAGTGAAGAGGGACGATACCGCACGACCTATCCTTCCAATTTCTGGGATGATATAAGCATACCATTCTGGTCTATGAAGGAGAACACTCCTCACCCTACACAGAAACCCGAAAAACTATATGCCAAACTCATTTTGGCGTCTTCTCGTGAGGGAGATGTGGTTTTTGACCCATTTGCAGGGAGTGGGACGGCGGCCGTGGTGGCAAAAAAACTTGGCAGGCATTATTGCACCATAGAAATAGATGAAAGATATTGTCTCTATGCCGCCAAACGTCTTATGAGTGCAGAAAAAGATAAGTCTATACAGGGCTATGCAGATGGCGTTTTTTGGGAGCGTAACAGTTCTGCATCACAGAAAAAGAAAAAATAACAACTAGTAAATATATAAAACAATGGAAATAAAAATCATAAATCGTTCGCGTCACGCATTGCCTTCGTATGAGACGGCACAGGCGGCAGGAATGGACATAAGAGCCAATGTTGATGAACCTGTGGTGCTACCTCCACTAGGGAGAGCGCTTATCCCTACGGGGCTTTTTATGTCACTACCTGTAGGCTATGAAGCACAGATACGTCCTCGTAGCGGGTTGGCTATAAAGAAAGGTATTACGTGTCTTAACAGCCCTGGTACGATAGATGCAGACTACCGTGGAGAGATAGGTGTCATACTGGCCAATATGTCTAACGAAGACTTTACGGTGTGTGATGGAGACCGTATAGCACAGATGGTCATAGCTAGACACGAGCGTGCCGAATGGGTACTGTGTGAAGAATTGGACGAGACAGAACGCGGAGCAGGAGGATTTGGCTCTACGGGAGGCAGCAAAGCGTTGTAATGGGAGAGATAAAGACCATATTCTGGGATTTGGACCACACGCTGTGGGACTTTGAACGCAATAGCGGTGAGGCATTGCAGGAGACGCTATATGGACTAGATTTGGTGGGTAGAAATGGACTGGAAATAGATGATTTCATAGCTCGCTACCACGTTATCAATGACCGTATGTGGGACGAATATCGTCGTGGACTGATAGTCAAGGAAGATCTTCGTGCACGTCGTTTTGACGAAGCATTGGGATTGTACGGTATTAAGGAAGATGGGCTGGGAGAACGTTTTGCGACGATGTATCTGGATATATGCCCTCTTAAAAAGAATCTGTTCCCTGGTGCGGAACACGTTCTGGAGGAACTGTCCAAGAAATATCCGCAGTATATCATCACCAATGGTTTTTCTGAGGTTCAAGCCATAAAGATGGATAACGACGGCCTTAAACCTTATATATGTCGCACTATAACATCTGAAGAGGCAGGAGCACGTAAACCTTCGCCACGCATATTTGAATATGCACTATCGAGTGTCGATTGTAGAGCAGATGAGAGTATAATGATAGGCGATGATATAGATAATGACGTTATAGCTGCTCTTAATGCGGGATTTGCACGTGGGATATGGTTTAATCCTACTGATAAAAAAAGAGATATAACAGATGACAGAATAATAGAAATACATTCACTTATAGAAATACTAGATATAATATCATAAAAGGAGGAAAAAATATGAGAGTACATTTTATAGCCATAGGAGGTGCTGTGATGCACAATCTGGCACTTACATTGCAGAAAAAGGGACACGTTGTAAGCGGTAGCGATGATGTTATATATGAGCCATCACGCACACGCCTATTGGAAGCAGGGATACTCCCTGATGCCGAAGGCTGGTATGCCGAAAAGATAACACAGGATATAGATGCTATCATACTTGGTATGCACGCCCGTATGGATAATCCCGAACTCATTCGCGCTCGAGAACTCAATATCCCTATCTACTCTTTCCCAGAATTCATCTACCGCGAGTCTGAAAACAAAAAACGTATAGTTGTGGCAGGCTCTCACGGTAAGACTACCACTACGTCTATGATTCTTCACGCTATGCACAAGGCTGGTGTCAAGACAGACTATCTGGTGGGTGCATCTATCGAGGGTTTTGATAGAATGGTGGAACTATCTGCCGATGCGCCATATATCGTTATAGAGGGTGACGAATATCTGTCTTCGCCACTGGATATGCGTAGCAAATTCCTTCATTATCGTCCACACGTGGCTATCATCACAGGTATAGCTTGGGACCATATGAATGTGTTTAAGACTTATGAAAGCTATACAGAGACATTCTCTCTCTTTATCCAGAGCCTGGAAAAAGGAGCAACGCTTATATATAACAACCTGGATAGCGAAGTGGTGCGTGTGGTGGAAGATACATTTGCAGCTCACCCAGACCTTGACGTGGTACGAGTGCCATACGCCATACACCCTTATGAGATAGAGGATAACAAGGTCAGTCTGATAGATGGTGATAAGAAATATCCTATGACGCTATTTGGCCGTCACAATATGTCAAATCTGGACGCAGCGTGGCGTGCTGCCGAAGCTGCTGGTGTGAGCAAAGAAAAATTCTATGAAAGTCTTACAGATTTCAAAGGTGCCAAAAACCGTCTGGAACGCACATATGACGATGGAAAGACGGTAGTGTTTAAGGACTTTGCACACGCTCCTAGCAAGGTGCGTGCTACGGTGGCTGCCGTCAAGGAAGTATATGCCGATAAACGCGTGGTGGCTGTAATGGAACTGCATACATATTCCAGTCTTAACAAAGACTTTATCCCGCAGTATAATGGTGCAGCCGATGGTGCCGATATCGCATTTGTGTTCTATTCTCATCACGCTATGCAGATAAAACGAATGCCTCCGCTGGACCCACGATGGGTAGAGGGAGAGTTCCATCACTCGGCTATCAAGGCTGTTACCGAGATAGAAGAATTGCGTGAAGAGGTGAAAAAGATACCGGTAGAAGACGCTGTATTCCTCTTTATGAGTTCGGGAAGCTGGGACGGCACAGACTGGATTGCAGAATTGGGGCTTAAAAAATAGCGAGTACAAAAACAGGAACTATGACGGGCGGTGAAAAAGAACGTGATTTCTATGCTATGAGTCGTAAGCATAGTCGGGCTATGATAGCAGTAGTCGTACTGCTGGCCTTTATGTGTGTGATAGGCGTAGCTCACCGCGTGATAGGTGTAGGAGGTGTGCGTGTAGAACTGTCGCGTATGGATTCGCTGCAGGTGATACCTACGCCAGTGAGAAGTGACACGTTTATGATAGATGTCAATGCTATAAGTAGACGTGAGCTGGCTTCACATCCTATGGTGCGTGATACGCTGGCTGGGAGGATTTTTGCTGCTCGTGTGAGATATGGTGGTTTTATCAATTCTCATCAATTGGTAGATGTTTTTGCAGATGATGAGGCTGTAAAAAAACTGTTGCCCTATATGGTCTATGATACCAGTAAGATAGTGAGATATGACATAAACATAGATGACGAAGATATGCTGGTGGAACACCCTTATATCACACGCCCCTTTGCGAGGAGTGTCGTCGAGTATCGTCAAAAGGTGGGGGAGATAAAGAGCTATGATGAGCTTAAAAAACTGAAATATTTTCCTCGCAGCAAAGCCGAATATCTGGAACAATATATTAATTTTGAAAAGACAGAGCTATTTTCTGAAAACAACTAAATAAAAAGAATCAATGGAAAACAATTATCTAGAACACCCAGTTATCAAGAACATTCTCTCTCGTAAGAGTGTGCGTAAGTATTCGACAGATGTGGTGGAAGATGAAAAACTAGAAGTACTGCTACGTTGTGGTATGGCAGCACCATCAGGAAAGAACGTACAGCCTTGGGAACTTATACTTGTTAAGGATAGAGCATTGCTAGATGCTATGGGTGAGGGACTTCCTTATGCCAAGATGTTGGCCGATGCACAGGCTGCCATAGTGGTATGTGCTGTGGAGGAAAAATGCGACTACTGGTATGTGGATTGCAGTGCGGTGACAGAAAATATCCTGCTCGCTGCCGAGGCGCTAGGACTAGGAGCAGTATGGACAGCTACATATCCATATCCAGAACGTATGGAGGTTGTAAAGAACGTATGTGAACTTCCAGAAGGTGTAGTATCTCTATGTGTGATACCTGTGGGTTATCCAGCCAAAGAGTATAATGCTCGTGATAAGTACGTTGTAGAAAAAATACATCGTGAGAAATTTTAAAAAGTATTTTGCATTTTATGTGGTGAAATTTTTATATCTTTGCCACTCGTAAAAAACAAGAGGTAATAACTAGATAAATAGGTTTTTAAAGGAGGTCGTTTGTTTTAAGGAAATTATGAATTTTTATGGACAGAAGAACGTCACACGGTGAGTGTGAAACTGTCGTAATGCACCTTTTAATAAATGAAACACGATTTTAAAAACCATTAAAACACAAATAAAATGCTTATAATACCAGTAAAAGAAGGAGAAGCTATAGAAAGAGCTCTTAAACGTTTCAAACGTAAATTTGACAAAACAGGTGTGATGAAACAGTTGCGTGCACGTCAGCAGTTCAACAAACCATCTGTTGTTAAACGTAAAGAACACGCAAAAGCTGTATATGTACAGTCTCTACGTGAAAAAGAAAACGAATAGTTCAAAAGAGATAAGCTCAAAATGCCCCGCCTGCAAGGCGGGGCTTTTTTTTGTTTACAATAGTGTCTGGTTTTTAAATTATTTTTTCTTTCCTCTGGATACAGGTGTGCGTTTAAGCACCATACACATACGTGTGGGTAGATATACTTTGAGGAAATTGTTCTTGCCTTTCTTGTATGAAGAGAACTTGTATCCCATCTTTACTCGAGAGAATCCGCCTTCTTCTTTTTCATCAGAAGAGAAGACTATCTTATAATCTCCTTTTTTGGGAACGTAGAACTCATATCCCTGTACCGAATCTCGTGGAGAGAACGAGAATATGAACACATATTCCCCACGAGAGAATATGATGACCTTGTTATAATCATCTGTGTTGAGTAGTTGTGGGGCAGGCAGACCGTGTAGTTTTACATCGTGAGAGAAATTTATCATTTTCTCATCAAATGCCTGTAAGTATTTGTACTTCAAGTGGTCTGTATCTGGTAAATCCCACTGACGACGAGCATAGTGTGCACTCCAATTATTACCTTCGCGAGGGAAGTCTATCCATTCTGGGTGTCCAAACTCGTTACCCATAAAGTTGAGATAGCCTTCACCGCCCAGAGTAAGAGTGATAAAACGAATGAGTTTGTGTAGGGCAATGCCTCTATCTACTATGTCACTGGGTGTAAAGACGCTCATACCGGTGTACATCTCTTTGTCCATCAGCCAGAAAGCAATGGTCTTGTCTCCCACCAATGCTTGGTCGTGGCTTTCGGCATAGGCTATATTTGCTTCGCCAGCACGGCGATTGATAAGGCTGTAATACATCTGTGCCATATCCCAGTCTTCATCTCTTACATCACGCAATAGTTTTATCCAGTAGTCTGGTAGTCCCATTGCCAGACGATGAGTAAAGCCCATACCGCCTTCTTCTATTGGACGACAAGCACCTGGCATACCGCTCATGTCTTCGGCTATCGATAGGGCAGTAGGGTAGAGTGAGTGAATAAGGGTATTGGCCATTTGCAGGTAAAGTACAGCCGAATTATTGGTGTCCTTTCCAAAGTATGTGTCATATGAAGTAAAGGCTACATTGCCGTGGTGGTAGTAGAGCATAGATGTTACTCCGTCAAAACGGAACCCGTCAAAGTGGAACTCTTCCAGCCAATAACGAATGTTGGACAGGAGGAACTGCTGTACGTACATCTTTCCATAGTCAAACAGTTTACTATCCCAACCAGGGTGTATACCTGAAGGCCCTTCTATGAAATATAGTTCGCCGTTACCATCAAAATGGCTCAATCCTTCGGCTATGTTTTTAACAGCGTGTGAATGAACCAAGTCCATCACTACGGCTATACCCATGCCGTGAGCCTTGTCTATGAGATAGCGCAAATCGTCTGGACGGCCAAAACGCGATGAAGGAGCATAGAAATTGGATACGTGATAACCAAACGAACCATAATATGGGTGTTCCTGTACGGCCATCAGCTGTACGGTGTTATACCCCAGTTTTTTTACACGTGGTAGTATGTCATCTGCAAATTCTCTCCACGAGCCTACGTGCCCGTCCTGTGTAGCCATACCAGGGTGAGCCTCATAGATATGAGGTGTGAATTTTTTTGGCAGGCGGAATTTACTCTTCCATTTATAATTGTTCTTTGGCACAAAAACTCCCGAATAATCATATGTTTCGGTGTCTTGGACAGCCATCTGTATGAATGCCGGTATACGGTCCAGTGTGCCATTTGATGAAGTGATGCGTAATTTCACGCGAGAGAAGTCTGTAAGACGATTGCCGTATGTCTCATCGTCCAAAAATATCTCCCAAGTCCCAGTTTCCAGTCTTGTAAGAGGATTTGCATCACCACTCCATTGGTTAAAGTCTCCTATCAGGCTTACCGAGTGAGCCGCAGGAGCGTACTCCCTGAACCACCAACCTTTCTTTTCCTGGTCATAGTTAAACCCAAAGTAATGGTGTGCCGATGAAAAATATCCCAGCGAATTGCACTTTTCGTCTATATAACGACAGTGCATCTTGTACCACGATAGTCTGTTTTGGAGGTAATGTTCAAAAGGTGCAAGCCAAGGGTCTTGCTCTACGATTTTTAAGCTTTGTGTCTGGTTATCCATAGATAGAAAGTGTATTTTATAGATACATATAGTAGATAGCTTTCAGGGTTATAAAGTAACGAACTTTTATCTATATTTCCAAAAAAAATCATCATATAAAAAGACCTGCCTCTTTCCCTCGGGATAGAGACAGGTCTAGGGTTTTATAAAAAATAATTAGAAAGTGATTCTATTTTTTTGCTTCTTCCACAGGACGTTCCCAACCGCCACCTAGAGACTGGTATAGTTTTACTATGTTGGTAAGCTGTGATAGTTTGTCATTTACCTGGTCTAGCTGTGCACCCAATAGTCCCTGTTGAGATGTCAACACTTCCAGATAAGTAGCTCCCATACGTGTATACGCAAAGTTCACATCATCTGCAGCTTGACGCATAGATGCTACCTGTTTTTCACGAGCTTCCAGTTTTTTACCTATCGTCGTGTAAGCATACAGTGCATTTGATACTTCTATGCCGGCATTGATAAGTGATTTACGGAAAGCAAGTAGAGCAGCTTCCTGTTGTGCTTTGGCTATGCGTAGATTTGCACGATTGGCACCCATATTAAGCAGAGGCATAGTTATACCGCCCACAAAATCTGCAAACCAACGTGGAGTGTAACCTACCACAGCACCGTTTGTGTAACCACCTGTTCCCGTGATAGTAAATTTAGGATAGAATGCCGAACGAGCTACATTTGTCGCTGCATACGAATAACGAAGTGCAGCCTCGGCCTGCATCACGTCTGGACGATTTGATAGTAGCTGTGAAGGCACACCTATCGCCATTATGAAGTCTATTTTCTGGTCTTCAAAAACACCACGTTCTATCACGCCTGCTGCACGACCTGTAAGTAGGCACAATGCGTTTTCTGTCTCACGAATGGCCTTGCGTAGTTCCTCGATAGATGCTTGCAGGCTGTACAACGAAGCACGAGACTGTTCTATCGCTGCACGCGAAGTTCCTATCTCAAACATACCTTCCATCGTTTTAACCGTTTGTTTGAAGATTATTTCGTTTTCAAGCGATATCTCCAACTGACGGTCCAATGCCAGCAGCGTATAGTATGCTATCGCAACACCAGAGACCACCTGTGTCTCTACCGCACGTTTATATGCCACAGACTGCATAAGAGCTGCCTTTGCACCTTTACGAGCGTTCTGTATTCCACCAAAGATGTCTATCGTCCACGAAGCATTACCTGTAAACGAGTAAGCCTCTGTGTGTTTCAAACTCTGTACTTTGGTGATGTCCTCGCTTGCAGCCAGGTTAAACGATGGGAAGAAAGCTGCCGTACTGCGAGCCAGTGTCGCTTCGGCTTCTTTGACTTTGAGCATCACCGTACGGTAGTCAAAGTTATTGGTCAAGGCAGAATCTATAAGCGAACGCAAGTGCGTGTCTGTAAACAGTTCCTGCCAAGGAATGTCGGCTATATTTGTAGTATCGGCACTAGCGGTAGTGCGATACAGGTCGTCTGTCTTGACCTCTGGGGTCTTGTATGGTTTGTATATATTGCACGAAGAGAACAATATTACAGACAGAGCGATTATGACTGAGTATTTAATGTTATATGTCTTCATCTGTTTTGCGGTATAAAATTATATCTGTTCTGCTTCGGGGTCGTGTTTTTTGAATCTTTCTTGCAGTGATTGGAATATCACAAAAAGAGCAGGTACGATGAATATCTGCAATATAGTACCCACTAGCATACCACCTACTGCACCTGTACCTATGGTAGAGTTACCATTGGCACCTACACCCGTCGCAAACATAAGTGGTAACAGACCTATAACCATCGCTAGCGAAGTCATCAAGATAGGACGCAAACGAGCCGTAGCACCGTCTATGGCAGCCTGAACGATAGTTTCTCCTGCCTGACGACGAGCCAATGCAAACTGAACGATAAGAATGGCGTTTTTAGCCAGCAGACCTATCAACATTATGACCGCTATCTGTAGGTAGATGTCGTTGTCCACACCCATCATATTGGCAAATATGAACGAACCCGATAGACCCAGAGGGATAGAAAGTATAACCGCGATAGGAAGGATATAGCTCTCATACTGTGCACAAAGGATAAAGTACACAAATAGAAGACACAATCCTAGGATACCACCCAACTGGTTTGATGCGCTCTGCTGTTCACGTGTAAGACCCGAGAACTCATAGCTGTAACCAGTAGGAAGAATCTGGTCTGCCACTTCCTGTATAACAGCTATGGCGTCACCAGTAGAATAACCTGGGTTAAGAGCACCACTTATGCTTATAGAAGTGAACAGGTTGAAACGGTTGATGTTTTCTGGTCCATATACTCGTTTGAGTGATACAAAGTTTGATATAGGGGCCATCTCGCCACTGTTGAGGCGTACATATATGCTATTGAGTGATTCTGGGTTGGCACGATAAGAGAAGTCACTCTGTACCATCACACGGTAAAGTTTACCAAACTGGTTATAGTTTGATGCATACATACCACCATAGTAGCCTTGTAGAGTAGTAAGTAGAGCGCTAGGAGATGTGCCAGCCATCTTGGCTTTGTTTACGTCTATCTCTAGTTCATACTGAGGGAATGATGGGTTGAACGAAGACATCGCGTAACGTATCTCTGGACGTGCCATAAGAGCACCTGCAAACTGCTGATATATCTGGAAGAAACGTCCCAAATCACCACCTGTACGGTCTTGTAGTGAAAGCTCAAAACCACCCGACACACCAAAACCAGCCACCGATGGAGGTGGTATGATAGTAATCTGTGCGTTTTTAATGTGGGATGTCATCATAGTAAGACGACCTATGGTATTGTTGAGGTCCATTCCTTTTTCTGTACGTTCGTCCCAGTGTTTAAGACGTACAAAGAATGTACCATAAGCTGTACCATTACCAGATATAAGACCCATACCTGTGATTTTGGTAGTAACATCTACCGCAGGGTCTTGACGGAATATTGAGTCCATTTCGTTCAATATTTCGTTGGTTCTTTCCATTGTAGTACCAGGAGCCATAGCTACGTCCACCATCAGGAATCCGTTGTCTTCGTTAGGTACAAATCCAGTAGGAGTAACTTTCATCAAGTAGAATAGTATAGCTATAAATATAGCCGCAGTACCAGCTGTAAGCCATTTGTGTTTGATGAGGCGAGCAACGCCATTCTGGTATTTTTTGGTAGATGTTTCAAATGCCGTGTTAAACGCTTTGTGGAAACGAGAAGCAAATGAATTACCCTTTCCGTGTCCTTCTTTGGCTGAAAGGAACAATGCACACAAGGCTGGAGAAAGAGTAAGGGCGTTAACAGCCGAAATAAGAATAGAAATAGCTAGTGTGATACCAAACTGAGTGTAGAACACACCTGTCGTTCCACCCACAAATGTCACAGGGATAAACACCGCCGACATCACCAGTGTAATGGAAACGATAGCACCAGCTATCTCGCTCATAGCATCTATTGAGGCCTTAGTAGGAGATTTATATCCTTGGTCTAGTTTTGCGTGGACGGCCTCGACGACCACTATCGCGTCGTCCACCACTATCGCAATGGCCAGTACCAATGCAAACAGCGTAAGCAAGTTAAGCGAGAATCCTGCCAGATTCAAGAAGAAGAACGTACCTACCAGTGATACCACAACCGCAATGGCTGGGATAAGGGTAGAACGGAAATCCTGCAAGAATACATACACCACGATGAACACCAATATAAAGGCTTCGATGATGGTCTCTATCACTTTGTCGATAGATGCATACAGGAAGTCTGTCGTGTCCATCACCGTAGCGTATTTTATGCCAGAAGGGAAGTCTTTTTCTGCTTCTTCCAGTGTTTTCTTGATCTCGGCTACGATTTCTGTAGCATTTGAACCAGGAGTCTGGAACACAGCACAGGCCACAGCAGGATAACCCTGTGATGAAGATGTCATACTGTAATCCAATCCACCCAATTCTATACGAGCTACGTCTTTAAGACGTAGGATATCGCCATTGGTATTGGCTTTTATAACTATGTTTCCAAACTCTTCGGCATCTTTAAGACGTCCTCTCCATTTAAGAGGGTACTGGAACGTAGCGTTTACGTTCTCTCCTAGTTTACCTGGAGCGGCTTCGATATTCTGTTCGCCTATGATACCTACTACATCGGTAGGAGTGATGTTATAGCGAGTCATGACATCTGGTTTAAGCCAGATACGCATGGAGTAGTCTTTGGAACCCCAAGCCATGGCGTCACCCACACCCTGTACACGTTTAATAGCAGGTACGATATTGATTTTGGCGTAGTTCTGTACAAAAGCCTCGTCAAAGTCTGGGTTCTCACTATAAAGCGTGAACACCATAAGCATAGAGGTGTTACGTTTAAGAGTGGTTACACCTACCTTGGTTACTTCGGCAGGAAGAAGGTTTGAAGCCAGCGCTACACGGTTCTGTACGTTAACGGCAGCCATGTCGGGGTCTGTACCTAGTTTAAAGTAAACATAGATAGTAGCCGAACCGTCATTTGAAGATGTAGAAGTCATATATGTCATACCTTCCACACCGTTTATCTGTTCTTCCAGTGGTGTTACCACTGAATTAAGCACGGTCTCGGCGTTGGCACCCTGGTATGTGGTTCTTACCATCACCGTAGGAGGTGCAACGTCTGGATACTGCAATATAGGCAGTGCTTTAAGCCCCAATATACCTAGTATAACCAATATAATGGATATAACGGTAGATAGAACGGGTCTAGTTATAAAGGTTTTTAAATTCATATCCTTGTTCTAAATTTTACTCTATTTGAGGTAGTATTATTTTTCTACTGGGATTATAGGCATACCATCGCGTAGGCGTGTGATACCTTCTACTACTACTTTGTCGCCGGCTTTAACACCACCTGTGATGTAGTAAACAGCACCAGCATTGTCTTCTATGTAGCTTACAGCGGTAGATTTAACAGTGTTGTCGCCTTGAAGCACATATACAAATTTTTTACCTTGCTGTTCATATGTTGCGCTCTGTGGTATAGCAAACACATTTTTAAGAACAGAAGGTATGCGTACATTTACAAATGTACCGCTGCGTAGCACCTGTTCTGGATTGTCAAATTTGGCACGTAGAGAAAGAGCTCCTGTGGCTGGGTTAACGATAGCACTCATAGTCTCTACCGTACCTTTTGTGCCAAACGTGCTGCCATCACCCATTACAAGTTCTACACCTGGCAGGTGAGCCAATATGTCGGAAGTCTTGGTAAGTACAGTGTCTATATTTACAAGGTCTTTAAGTTCGTTGGCGGCCACGCTGAAATAAGCGTACATGCTAGAAATGTCTGCCAGTGTAGTGATAGGAAGGGCTCCCTGTCCAGAAACGAGTGAACCTACACGGTAGTTAAATGTACCTACCACACCGTCAAATGGAGCAGCTACCATAGTAAAGCCCAAATCGCTCTGTGCTTTGGTAAGTTGAGCTTTGGCACTTTCCAGTGATGCTTTCTGTGCTTGTTCGGCATATAGAGCTGTCTGGTATTCTGACTGGCTGATGATACCGCGTTCGTACATTTCTTTTTTGTTTTTGGCTATAAGCTGTGCAGAACCATAGCTGGCCTGTGCAGCTAGAACAGCTGCTTTGGCAGCGGCTACAGCTTCCTGATATGCCACGCGGTCTATTGTGAAAAGAACCTGTCCTTTTTTAACCACGCTACCTTCGTCTGCACGGATTTCTTCTATGTATCCGGCTACTTTTGGGCGTATTTCGGCATCTTTTTCGCCTTTAAGAGTAGCAGGGAATTGTGAATAAACGCTCGCATCGGCGGCTTTCAAAGTCATAGTGGCTAGTTGTTGTGCGGCAGGAGCTCCCATGTTCCCCTGTCCAGAAGAGCAGGCAGTTACCATAGCAACTCCTACTAGAATCATTAAGGTTTTTACGAGTGATTTGTTCATCTTTTATATGATTATTAATGTTTTTTTACAAGAGTTAATATGAATGGCAAAGGTAGTGATTTTTCATTTTGGATTTTGTTTAAAAAAATCTTTTTCTTGTTCTTTTGCGGAACTTTAAGATAGATTTAAGACAAGTAAAACCCTTGTAGAATAATTGTGTAAACTTTTGTGTTTTAAGTCCAAGGAAAAGTGCTATCTTTGGAGACAAAAATAATAAATAGGCAGAAATGATAGAATATATAAAAGGTCGTCTGGTAGAGAAAAATCCTACCGATGTGGTGATAGAAACAACCAGTGGAGTAGCATATCTTATAAATGTATCTCTATACACATATGGTAAGATTAAAGAGACAGAAACACTTAAACTATACATACATACGGTCATTCGTGAGGACGCTCATCAACTTTTTGGTTTTTTTTCACGGGAGGAGAGGGAAATTTTCCGTAAATTGATAGCTGTATCTGGTGTGGGAGCAGGGACAGCTCGCACCATACTCTCGTCAATGGACCCCAAGGACGTGATAAGAGCCGTAAGCGGAGGCGATGTTACCTCCTTTAAAAATGTCAAAGGCATAGGTATGAAAACAGCACAACGCATCATTCTGGATCTGAAAGGAAAATTGGACTTCGGGTGTGGAGATGCAGAAATACCAGGACTGGACCCATATCAGGCTACGGCAGCATTACGTACCGAGGCTCTCGACGCACTGGAAATATTGGGATTTGTGCGTAAAAATTGTGAACGTTACGTGGACGATATTCTCCAGAAGTTCCCTACTACAACGGTAGAAAACCTCATCAAAATGACCCTAAAAGCTATGTAACGATTGTCGAGATACTATTATGGTATTCTCTCATTAGCAACATTTATGGTAGGATTATCCACGACAGAGGCACAACGTGTCCCTGATGAGGTAGTCTATATCCCTACCTATGATGCTTACAGAGTGAAAAAGACTCACACTTCGTCTTATGAAAAGACTATAGTCCCGCGTCGAGTGTGGCAGGAGAGGTATCTTTTATCTATGGATACGCTTTCTTTTTATGCTCCTTATATGCAAGATAGTACTGCTGTGCTATCCCCGTGGGGAATAATGCTGGAAGAGGGGCGATTGTCTGATTTTTTGGGGGGTAGTGTGATAGAGATATATCCCTCTATAAATGCTATGGCCACACTTGGCGTGTCTTATGAGAGTACCGATAACCCACACGTAGGTGTGAGAGCACGCTCTCACGTAGGGCTGGACGCCAGTAGTAACGTGGCGTTTTCTGTGCGAGGCAGTGCGGGTAAAAGAGTGAGATTTACAGGCACTATGGGTGGTGATTCTTCGGGTGCTTTTACCGTCTCTTATCACGGAGCTCCCTATGAGATTTTACAACAGATGACACTGGGAAGTATAGACGTGAAATACTCTTCGCCGTTTTATGTGTTTTCTGATGATGTTTGGGGTGTGAGTTCCTCGCTGCGAATGGGGCGATGGTGGGCAGATTTTTATCTCTCGGCTGTAAAAGATGCAAGTCTTTCTACAAATGATAATTACATAGAAAAAATAGACGAAAATCATAGTGGCGTTAAATCTTCATCATATTTATACCGCCGAGCTTTTTTTTTAAGAGAAGACTTTGCTGGGAAGTATGACGAGTGTCTGTCTCATCTGCCACGACTACCAGAAGAATTGAAAATAAATCGTGTAGATGTATGGGTGAGTGGTGATGTGAAGGGTGGAGGGCAGGCGGCTCTTCTGTATGATGATGATGGTATGACTGGGCAGGGTGTGAGTGTAGATGGAATGAACCTGCTGGAAAGAACTCAATACACCGTTCAGGAGCGTCTGGGTTATGTTATACTGCATAGAGAAATAGCAGATGATTCTTTTGTGGCAGTAGCGTTTTCATATACATATATGGGGCAGGATTATACCGTAGGACAGTTTTATGATTCTCATACAGATGATACATCTCCCATAAGACTTAAAATGTTGTCCAGCCCACAGGTTAATTCGTATGATGACACCTGGGAACTGATGATGAAGAACGTATATCGTGCATCGGGACATGATGGGACGTGCTTGCTCTATGATGATGAGAAAAGAGGATTGCTTACAGATAGGGTGTATGATACTTCATATGATAACGGTAAGTATATTTCATATCTTTTGGGACTGGATAATTGTGATGAGAGAGGAGAAGCGGTAGAGGGGGGTGATGGTAAGATAGATATGGTAGAGGGAATTACTCATTATCCAGATTTGGGAATAATTGTTTTACCTCGCCTGAAACCTTTTAAGATAGATGCAGATACCATAATCCTCTCAAAATATGATTATAGTGAGCTGTATGAAATGGCTCCCTCGCTTGCCAGAAGACATCAAGAGAAAGACAGATATCTTATAAAGCCTGTATCTGGACAGTTTACATCTGGAATGACAGGAGCCGCGCCTGTGGTAGGTAGTGAGGTGTCGCTTTTAAAATATAAACTATCTCATAGGACTATGATGATGGGAGGCGAGGTGTCATACAGACCTCATAGTGGTTTTAAGACCTATGTGTCTTTTCTTACGGCCAAAAGTGATGATAGTCCTTCACGACAGACGATGACATATGAATCGGGACTTAAAAAAACGCAAATAGGGGCAGGGATTCTCCTGGATAGGGAAATAGGACAAATGGACTCACTGGCATCTGTCATAAGCCGAGGCAGAACACCTGTTTCTTCCAGACTAAAACTGGGATTGCACACTCTCTATGAGCAGAGTAGTCTTGCTTCATCTATGGGAGTCGATGGAGAAAAAGGTGTTTACATAGATAATTTTGATGATGAAATCCCGTCTGTGGATTTAAGTACTGCCGATAGCTGGCATCTGGCTTCTACACCACGAGGAACACCATATTTAGAAGTAGATGACTCATCTCCTGTCCTGTTTAATAAAAACAGGGCAGCTATAACTTGGTACACGATAGATGCTGTATTCTATGGCAAAGACAGCCGTACTCCATCATCTATCCGCTCAAATCCTGCACTTATATCCACTCGTGAGTCTCGCCGGGTGTGGAGAAAAGAGATTTTCCCAGCCGAAGATATAGTAGATGGAGATAAAAGAGATATATCTACACTGGACGTGTTCTACCGTCCCGATAGTAGAGGGGAGTATAACATATATTACCAATCTATGGATAGCGGTGGGCGATTAAAAAATCCTTCGTCGGAAAACTGGGCAGGGATAATGCGAGCTATACCCTCGGCCGACTTGCAAGGACAGGATATACAGCATATACATCTGTGGGTGATGTATCCTTATGATGAGAGTACGGTAGATAAAACCCGTTCTTATGGTTATATGACTATAGATGTGGGGCAGATATCCGAAGATATATATATGATAGGTGAGAAATTTGATGAGAGTGATACACATATCTCATACCTGGATAAACGAGAGACGTCTATGGGATATAGTCCACTACAAACACCTATGGTGCGTTCTTTCTCGACGTCATATGAGGTGATGAAGGTCCAGGACGTGGGGCTTAACGGTGTAGATGATGATAAGGAACGGCAGATGTATCGTGTGCAGGATTATTTTGAAGAAAAATCTGCTGTGTGGACAGACCCTGCGGGGGATAACTACCGCTCTTATATGTCGCCTGTGTGGGAGGAGGGAAGAGTGCCTATCCCTATGCGTTATACTCGTTACCGACTCACAGAGGGTAATACCATCGGAGGTCTCTATGGAGAAGAATCTTCATCTATGAGGTCTACCGGTACTCCCGATGCTATGGACTATAATAATGATGGGAGATTATACACCGTAGAAAATTATGCAGCCTATCGTGTGTCTATGCACCCAGATTCGTTATTGACAGTCGGGAAAAATTATGTTACGGCGGTGCGTAAGAGTGGTGTAGAACTGCCAGATGGTAGTAGGGATAGTGTGAGATGGGTGGAGATGCGTATCCCTCTTTCAGATGCCAGTTATAGTGTTGGTAGTGGACTTGATATGACACGAGCCACATCGGTAAGGCTATGGTTGGGAGGTGCAGATAGTTCTGTTGTCATACGTCTGGCAGAATTTGAACTGGCGGGTAGCTCTTGGCAGGTAGCAGATGGAGATATGTACTCTCACAGTGTGGAGATAGGTCGTGTGTCGATAGTAGAGTCATCATCTATGGAGCCTATACCCTATGTGTTACCAGATGGTGTGAGTCGTGAGCGTTATCGTGAGGGGATGAACACATATAGTAAAGACGAAGCGTCTATGAGTATGAGTGTAAGAGATTTGGAATCAAATGAGAATGCTCTTGTCTATAAAACGGGAGCGTGGGATTTGCGTGCGTGTGAAGATATAAAGGCGTTTGTTCATTCAGAAAGTATGGATAGAACGGTAAGTGGTGATGGTCTTTATTCTGTTGTGCTATTAGGTGCAGATGTGAGGGATAATTACTATATGATAAAACGCAAATTGAAACTGTCTTCCTGGTCGGCTCGTGATGTGAGTGATGTGTGGATAGAAGAAAATGATATAGATTTTCCATTGGAAAGATTACCTGCTATCAAGGCTGAAAGAGATAGTATGCTGTCTGTGGGAGCCCACGATGCAGCCACTATCCCATATACCGTAGAGATGGATTCATATACAGTAACGGTATGTGGTTATCCCAGCATAAGTGATGTGAGGGTGGTGGGATTGGGTGTGGGAAATGCTGGGGATAAACCCATAGATGTACGTGTGTGGTTTAACGAATTGCGTGTAGGGACATCTACGGCCAGGCGTGGTTATGCTTTGGCTATAGATGGAGCTTTTAATCTGTCATCTGTTTTATCTATGGGGGCTGCGTTTAAGTATGCTTCGGCAGGGATAAATGCAGGGCTTTATTCTATGCAGGATTGGAAGGTAGATGCACGATTGGAACTAGGTGAGATACTGCCAGAATCATTCCGTATGAAAATGCCCATCTGTTTTTCTTATAGCAAACAAATAAAAAATAACCGTTACAGCTATGCCGACTATATCGCCAAAGATGATAATGTGAATATAGAACAAAACTCTGTTATGAACCTGTCTGTAAGGGACGTTGCTCGCTACCGTCCACAGGGACGTAAGGCGCGTATGTGGGATATAGAAAATCTATCGTGGAGTTTTGAGTGGAAAAAAGATGAGGCTTCTGGATATTTTACCCGTATGGAAAGGAGGGAGAGAGCTTATCTGTCATTGGATTATACGTATAGAGGAGAAGATAAGCGTTTGGACTTTAAGAACCGTTATCTCAATCTTTTTTCACCTTCTTATATACCTACGCTTTTTACGGTAGGGGTAACTAAGGATAATAACGTGTATTCATATATAGATAGGCTCCTTACAGATGCTGACGTCTGCCATTATCATATAGATAGAAAATCATCATATAGTTCTATGATAAACATCTCGCCTATAAAGATGATGGAGGTGTCATATATGTGTCGTGGAGAGTATAGAGGTATAGATGTGGTAAGAGGTGGTCTTGGTGCCGATGTGGGAGCACTGGACGGAATCTTTGGGTGGGGAAAACCGTATAGTTATGTGCATACGTTATCATCTCATATTACATTGCCTTTTAATGAGATTAAGGCGATAGACTTTCTCTCATTGGGGGTGGGTTATAATGCTTCGTTCCGCTATCGGGTGGGAAATGATAAAGACATAGATGGCTGCTTGTCTGGTGTGGTGCAGAATGAACGCCTGTGGAATGTGCAAGTGGAAGCAGAGTGTGATAAGCTCTTTTCACGCTTCCTGCCCGATGATAAATCCAGGCAGTGGAGCATAGCAGATGTGATAGGTACGGTAAGTTTTACATATAAAAATCGTGCCTCTACACTGTTGCCTGGTTATAGAGATGATGTAGGTGTTGCTGCTATGAGAACGTTGGGGGTGCTGGGAGTGGGATTTCTATTTGGCGATCAGACAGATGTCCTGCATAGAGCCTTTGTCGAGGGGCATCTATCCTCTTCGTCTTTTTCTACATATGATGGTTATGTGTGTAGTGATGAAAAAAATTATGCTTATGAACTATCTATCAAGCCTGCACCACATCTCACATTGCGGCTAAAAGGAGATAAGACCTCCCGTAATACCATCACTGAACGTTTTGCTGTGGATTATAATGAGGCATTGGGTGATTATGAACTGCATAGAGGGCGTAAGAGGTCTTCGGGCTCATTTAGTATGAGTGTGTGGTCGTTTGCATCTACATTTGATAAGGTGAGTCAAAGTACGAGTGCTACGATAGACCGTATGAGGGATATTATGCCCGGCATAGCCGATAGAATGGCTGCTAAATACTCTCTTGAACATATAGAAGGAGAACAGTATCCCGCTCAATTGCCTCCGTATCATAGCGAAGTCCTGTCATATTCTTTCCTGGGGGCATATCTTGGTAGAGGAGCCAATGCGCCTCTGGATATCTTCCGTTCTTTTCCTCTGCCAGAGATAAGTCTATCGTATGATGGTCTGGGATATATCCCGTTTTTCAAGAGGTATATGAAGTCATTGAGGATATATTCCCAGTATAGTTCTAGGTATAGCATAAGTGATTATATGGCAAATGATACAGATGATGTGCCATCTATGCTGTATCCTGCTGCATATATCTATCCTACTATCCGTATAAGCGAGGCGTTCTCTCCTCTGCTGGGGGTAGAGATGGCGTTTAATTGTGGGCTGGAGTTGCGTCTTACATATAATAGAGATAGAATGATAGCTCTTATGGTATCCAGTGGTGTAGTAAACCAGACGATAGGTCGTGATGTGGAGGCGGGGGTGAGTGTCATATTGTGGAAAAAGTGGCGACTGTCATCAGATGTTTCTATCCGTAAAAATTATGTGTCGCTGTGTGATGTGGTGAGTAACTCCAGTCAAGTGAGTAGCGGAGAACGTTATTTTTCTATGAGGTTTAAGACAGACTATAATCTGTCGCGTTCCTTGTTGCTGGGGGTGAGCCTTTCGGCAGTTAATCATAGTTATATGCTACCGCAAATACCCTCTCGTTTTACTACCACGGCAGCTTTTCATATAAAATATGATATTGGTAGGTGATTTTTTTTGTATTGTGGAAAAAAAACTCTACTTTTGGAGCAATGTTAAACCTTGAAAAATAAACATAAGAAATGAACATTCCAGAAAATCTTAAATACACAAAAGACCACGAATGGATACGCGTGGAAGAAGACGGAGTAGCAACTGTTGGTATCACAGACTATGCACAGAGCGAACTGGGCGATATAGTTTATGTGGACGTAGAGACAGCTGGTGAAACACTTTCACAGGAAGAGGTGTTTGGTAGTATAGAGGCTGTTAAGACAGTTTCAGACATCTTTATGCCTGCTTCGGGAGAGGTTCTAGAACTTAACCCAGAACTAGATGCCGACCCAGAACTTGTAAACAAGGACCCATATGGTGCAGGTTGGATTATAAAAGTTAAACTGTCTGCTCCAGAGGAATTGGATTCTCTGCTATCTGCACAGCAGTATGCCGAGATGATAGGTGCGTAAAAGAATTAGTATTTTTTTCATGGCAAAAGTTTTTTGACAAAGTAAGTTTTTTTTGTCTTGCTCTCCACGTGTGGAGAGCAAGTTTTTTTTTATGTATAAATGCTGCTGGTGATATAGGTGGTTTTAATGTCTTGATTTGTAAAATGATATGTATGGGCTATTGTTAAATGTGAAAAAATTTTTGTTTTGAAGAAAAAACTGTTCATACATTTGCGGAGAGATAACCAAGGTTCTCCCTCTGGGAGATGAAAAGGGAATGCCGTGAGATTCGGCAACAGTTCCCGCTGCTGTATGCTCCTCTGGTCTGTAAGGACTGGAAAAAGATTTTTGATAAAATGTCACTGTGTGAAGATTCTTTATTCCACGCGGGAAGGCATCAAAAATGGAGCGAGTCAGAAGACCTGCCTATGTGTTATAAATGATTTTGCAGCCTGCGGAGAATGGGCGTGTCATAGTGTGGTTTTCCCTGGTAATGGTTTAAGCGCTTACATTGCCATTTTTAAGATGACACATAGTGGCATTATTTATTTCCCCCTTGATGTTCAAAGTCGTGCAGGATAGGTGTAGGAAACTATGCGTGTTATATGCATAGAGAGATGAGCGTAAAGAGTATTTTTTTCTCATCGTTGGTTTATAGTTTGCTGGTCTTTCCTTGTGGATAGGCACTTATAGCTTCCTCTGTCTGTCTTGCGTGTGGGGTGAGTCCTCACGACAAGGAATATTAATTTTAACATCAAATGAAATGAGTAAATCATTTTGGTTTTTTATCTCTCTATTTGTTTCTGTTCAACTGTATGGACAGATAAAAGGAGGGGAACTGGAAGAAGTGGTGATAGTAGGTCGACGTCCTGTAAAACAGGCAGGAACTACCATTACCAGTATAGACAGTATGATGATGAAAGAAACATCATCAGGGACTTTTGCAGAATTGCTTTCCAAACATTCCACTATCTACGTCAAGACCTATGGAGGAGGTTCGGCGGCTACGGTGTCATTCCGTGGTACGGCGGCATCTCATACACAGGTGGAATGGAATGGTGTTAATGTAAACAATCCTATGCTGGGACAGGTGGACTTTTCGCTTATACCTGTATGGTTTGTAGATAAGACAGATGTTTACAGCGGAGGTAGTTCCCTGCAAGAAGGTAGTGGAGCCCTGGGAGGAACTGTGAGTATGGGTAGCAGCGTGGACTGGAATAAAAAACTCTATGGTGCTGTGATGCAGAACGTGGGTAGCTTTGGTCTTTATCAGACGTTTGTGGACGTGGGTGGAGGCTCTCGTAAATGGCAGATGAGGTTCCGTGATATGTATGATGAGGCCGAAAACGATTTTGAATACCTTAACCGAGCCATACCTCCGTTTGAGGTTGTGAAACAGGAAAATGCCGATTATAAGAAACAAGGCGGGGTGATAGATGTGAATTACAATGCAGGACAAGGTAATTTCCTGTCGCTTAACCTATGGCTCTTATCTGCCAGTCGTAATCTGCCTACCATTATGTCTTACCAGGGTGCTGGCCGTACCGAAACACAGGACGATACAGACTTTCGCAGTGTGGTGAGATGGAACAAATACTGGGGACGATTCCGTAGCGAACTCACAGCGTCTTTTTCTGCTACCCGAGTAGATTATTTTCTTTCAAATGTTACAGGTCTTACCTCTTCCTATGTAAATAATGATAGCCGTAGTGAGGTTAATAGTGTTCAAGGTAAATATCGTCTGGAATATTCGCCGTCAGAGCGTACTACATATCGCTTGCTGGGAGATGTGGCATATCATCAGGTAGATGTCTATGACCGCAAACAATCCAGTGGCTATGCTCACGATAGAGTAGAGGCTGGATTGAGTCTTTCGGCACATAGAAAATTTTCAGATGCAGTAGCAGGTTTTGTTCTGTTGAGGGAGGATGTATGTGATGGTCGTTGGACACCTATTATGCCGTCTGTGGGACTGGAATTGGGTTCTTTTGCAGGCTTTACCGTCAAGGCAAATGCGGCACGCAACTACCATCAGCCTACGCTCAATGATATGTATTGGTCGCCTGGTGGCAATCCAGACCTCCGCCCCGAAGAAGGTTATACTGGGGATTTGACCATAGGTTATGACCATAGTGCAGGTGCTTTTGCTTTTGATGCGGCTCTCACGGGATATATATCAGATATAGACGACTGGATAATGTGGAGACCTAGCGAATTCCGTTATTGGACGGCCGAAAACGTAAGGTCTGTCCTTTCTCGCGGAGTGGAAATAAAGGCTTCGGTCCAGATGAATTATGCAGGTGTGAAGGCTCGTGTGGGAGGTAATTATGCATATACCCGCACTACCAACGAAGACTCTTCGTCGGAAGGTTATGGCCGACAGTTAATCTATATCCCAGAACACAAGGGTGCTATAAATGCCGATGTCGCTTGGAAGGGATTCTATGCCTACTATGTGTGGAGTGCTGTGAGTGAGCGTTACACTGCCGAAAGCACCGAGGCTACCCGTCATACATTGCGTGGATATGACCTGCACGATGTAACAGTGGGTAAAAAGTGGAATATAGGTAAGGGCTGTGCCATAGATACAGCAGTAAAGGTAAATAACGTGGGTGACCGCAAATATCAGTCTATACTATGGCGAGCTATGCCGGGTAGAAATTTTATGGTTTCTGTTAAATTTTCATATAATTAGTACGGGAGATGAAAAAATATGTGATATATATATGTCTGGCACTACTGGTATGTGCCTGTGGAGACGACCTTATGACGGGTGGTCGCCAATACTACTACCCTGGTAGTGGAGTTTTTGTATGTAACGAGGGTAACTTTATGTATGGCAATGCTTCGCTTACGTATTACAATCCTTCTACTGGGGAGGTAGAACCTCAAATATTTTACAATGCCAATAATTTTCCATTGGGGGACGTGTGCCAGTCTATGGAGATAATAAATGGCCGGGGATATGTCGTGGTGAATAATTCGGGGGTGATATATGTCATAGACCCTATCACGTTTAAGTATCTGGGTAAGATAAGTGGTCTTACATCTCCTAGATTTATAATGGGGAATGGTAGAGGAAAACTGTATGTTACAGAATACTATTCGCCTAGTATAAAGGTGATAGATGAGTCGTCATTGGCGTTTATAGGAGAGATAAGTCTCCCTGTCCAAGATGCGGGAGCTATGGTGTATGACGATGGCTATGTGTATGTGTGTGCTAGTGCTAGTCCGTGTGTTGTGTGCAAGATAGATGCGTCAAATGATAAACTGATGGCAATAGCATCTGTAACCCTCTCTCCCAATAGTATAGTCGTGGATAAAAACAAAAAACTATGGGTTCTGTGTGATGGCGGATATGCTGGCTCTCCTATGGGACAAGAGCAGGCGGCTATAAGCAGGATAAATCCATCTACTATGCAAGAGGAAAAGGTTATGACTTTTCCCTCGATAAATGATTCTCCTTATAATTTGCGCGTGTCGGGTGATGGAAAAGATATGTATTATGTGTCCTATCACGTGTATAAGGTGGGTATAGATGATGATGAATTGCCTGATTCCCCATTCATAGCTGCCGATGCAGGACAGATGTATTACGGGCTTGGTGTGGAGCCTGTAACGGGAGATGTGTATGTGAGTGATGCTATCGATTATATGCAGAAAGGACGCATATTGCGTTATTCAAAGACGGGGGTAAAGATGGATTCTTTTACTGCCGATATTATCCCAGGTGCGTTCTGTTTTAAGAATTGACAGAAGCGGCGATGAAAAAAAACGGCTCCCGCAGGGAGCCGTTTTTTTTGATCTATTCTGTAAATGAAGATAAGTCTTTAATCATCTCGCTGTAATCTATCACACTATCGGCAGGGATAACTTTTTTTATAAAATCGGCCATCTCTCTCTCATAGACTTCTTTCATGCGGCTGTTGCCTCGTGATATGGAGTATGTATAGTTTGCCATGCGGTCGCATATTTTTACAAACGTAGCATAAGGGGTTTCTCTTATCCCGCGGTAGTATTCTTGCCCTGCACGTTCTTCTCGTGTACGACCACGTAGATTGGTTACGGCATAGACCATCTCGCTTATCTCTACACCAAATACCTTTTTAAGGTCATTATACGTAAGACGACAATCTTCAAGAGTATCGTGCAGCCATATCCCGCACATCACTTTTTCGTGGTCTTCTGTTGGGATAATGTGTATATATCTCTCGCCATAGTGAGCCGCTAAGGCCAGGTGTAGTGAATACGGAGCCTCGTCATAGCGATGGTTTGTATCTTCGTGGGCTTTCACGGCATATGCTATTGCACGTGGGAGTAGTGTCTCGACTTTCATAGTTTAAGTATTAACGATTTATATCTAAAACAATTAGCTCCATATCTTTTGGATATGGAGCCGTTTATCTAGTCGCCTTTTTGGCGGATTATGCTATAGCGGCAACGTGTTTTGAAAGCTTGCTTTTAAGGTTTGCAGCTTTGTTCTTGTGGATAACGTCTTTTTTTGCCAAACGGTCTATCATAGACACAACTTTTGGCAACATAGATACGGCTTCGTTCTTATCTGTAAGCAGACGCAATTTTTTGATAGCGTTGCGAGTAGTTTTGTGATAATAACGGTTACGTAGACGTTTTTTCTCGTTGGCACGTATGCGTTTGATAGATGATTTATGGTTTGCCATTTCTTTTTGTTATTGTTTTTATTACGGTTTCTCCGTTTTAATCCTTTACTAAATAAAAATGTCTAAGTGGTAGTCCGTAGGGGAATCGAACCCCTGTTTCAAGAATGAGAATCTTGCGTCCTAACCCCTAGACGAACAGACCTTGTGTCTTGGTGTATTTTGTAGTCCGTAGGGGAATCGAACCCCTGTTACAAGAATGAAAATCTTGCGTCCTAACCCCTAGACGAACGGACCATTGCTTTGACAGAACCGCTACCGGTTTTCTCCGTCTTTGCGAGTGCAAATGTATAACATATTTCTCTTTCCCGCAAGAGGTATATGAAAAAAAATGAAAATTTTTTTCCGGAAAAAATCTTATTTTGTTTTAACGTGTTGTGTAGCAATACATTGGCTTAATGTTATTATATTTATGAGCAGTGAAAAAAGAAAATGCTGCATATCACATACACCTTAATATATATAGGAGTGAAAATGCAATACTCCTATATATAATATAAGAGCAAGCCAAAACCTAAAAAGATAAACGCAATGAATGAAGATTCTCCAAAACTTCCCGCAGAACACCCGCTGCAAATAGGACTGCCAGCTCCCTCTTTTACAGCGATGACAACACAGGGCGAACTGCATTTCCCATCAGACTATGCGGGACGCTGGGTGATATTCTTTTCTCACCCGTCTGACTTTACTCCTGTATGCACATCGGAATTTATGATGTTTGCACAGATGATGCCCGAATTTGAGGCTCTCAACACACGTCTATTGGCGCTTTCTGTAGATGGGCTTTACAGCCATATCGCTTGGATAAGGGCTATAAAGGAAAATATATCCTGGCGAGGTATGAAGTCTATGGATATAACATTTCCTGTGATAGATGATTCTCACGGTAAGATAGCCCGTCTATATGGAATGATGCAACCCAGCCCTGTCGCTACAAAGGCCATACGCACTCTGTTTTTCATAGACCCCAAGGGTATAGTTCGTGCTATGATATTTTACCCAAGTAATATAGGACGGAGCATAGGTGAGATATTAAGGGTGCTCACGGCATTGCAGACCAGTGACAGATTTGGAGTGGCGACACCTGCCGATTGGCAGCCGGGGGAGGACGTTCTGGTCCCTACCGATGTTACGTCCTATTCCTCACAAGAGAAAACAGATGGAACGCCACACGGTGTCAAGTGTCACGATTGGTTCTTCTGTACTCGTGAATTGCTTAAAGATGAGATAGATAAATTCTTAAAAGACGTGGGGCGAGACTCTTCTTGTGAGCATAAGGATAAACCCGATGACCACGCAGGGAAAAAATAAGTCTTGTAAAGCTAAATTTTAAGAAAATAGGGGCAAAACCGACGTGTTTTGTCCCTTTTTATGATAGAAAAAGGTATAGTGTGACGCTTAATGCTGTGAGAAAACAACCGGGGTGTGAAAGTTTTTTAACCAAAAATGATGGAGAAGTGTTAAAAAATGATGTTTTAGCAGATTTAAGGTTTTGGTATTAAAATGGGGGAAAATATGATTGTGAGGTAAAAAGTATGTAGTGTTTTGACATAATTAGTGATAAAAATGCAATGATTTGTGGGGTTTTCATGTAAAAAAGTAGTGGCAAAAATTGTTTTTTGTGCGAGAAAGTTAAAGGTAAAAATTGTTTTTAACGATTTTTTAGTATTTTTGCGGTTCCGAATAACAAAATATGTTTATAAAATGAAAGGAAATGTAAAACAACTGCTAACCATTGCGTTAGTATTATTCTCGGCGGTTTTTGCCTTTGCACAGGTAAAAACTTACTCCGGTACAGTTGTGGGTGCCGATGGCACTGCTCTTCCCGGAGTGAACGTGAAAGTAGTCGGAACAGCAAAAGGTACTTCTGCTGATTTTGATGGTAATTTTACCATTTCTGCTGAAAAAGGGCAGAAACTACAGTTCTCATTTGTAGGTTATAAAGATAAAGATGTAACACTGGGTGATGTAACCACTCTTGACATCCAGCTGGAAGAAGATGCTTCTATCCTGGACGACGTGGTTATCGTTGCTTATGGTACTGCCAAAAAGAAAGACTTGACAGGTGCCATCACTACCGTTACTTCTAAAGACATCGAGAACCGTCAGGTATCTACGGTTACTCGTACACTGGAAGGTCAGGTAGCAGGTCTTACTGTTACAAGCTCTACTGGTCAGCCAGGTACAGATGCTACTATCCGCTTGCGTGGTATAGGTTCTATGTACTCTGATGACACAGCGCTTATCCTTTTGGACGGTGTGCCTTATCCATCAAACCTATCTACTATTAACCCAGACGATATCGAGTCTGTAACAGTTCTTAAAGACGCTGCTTCTACAGCTCTTTACGGTTCTCGTGCTGCTAACGGTATCGTTGCTGTTACAACAAAAAGAGGTCGTACAGCTGCTAAGAGCCAGATTTCATTCACTGCACGTACAGGTTGGAACGAAGCTGGTGACCAGTTCTATGATGTGATAGACAACCCAGCACAGCAGTATGAGCTTACTTGGCAGGCTCTTAAGATGTACTACTACCTTAACACAGGACAGTGGAACGCTACAGCTGGAAGATTTGCATCACAGAACCTTCTAGGTATATTGGGTTACAACGCATTCAAACTTCCTGCAGGTGCGCAATATCTTGTTGACCCTACTACTGGTAAAATAGTAGAAGGTGCACAGCAGCTTTATAGCACAAACTGGCGTGATGAGCTTTACTCTCGTAACGTACGTCACGACTACAACGTATCTATACGCGGTGGTGGCGACAAGACTTCTTACTACATGTCATTGGGATATCTTTCAGACCCATCATACGTAGTAAACTCTTCATTTGAACGTTTTTCTGCACGTTTGACTGTTGATACATACGTTACAAACTGGTTGAAAGCTGGTGGTGGTTTCTCTTACACTCACCGCGTTTCAAACTTCCCTCCTTACGGTCAGGACGAAGGCCTTTCTTCAAACAACCTATTTGCATTTGCTAAGATGTTCTCTACTATCTATCCAGTATATGCATTGGATGCAGATGGTAACATCAAATATGACAAGGAAGGTAACAAGATGTATGACTATGGTACAGGTGAAACAGACCGTGCTATCTGTGTAGGTGGTCGTCCAGTATGGGCTGGTTACAACCCATTGACATACATGACAAAAGACAAATTCCAAGATGTATATGATAACATCAACGCCAACGTTTATGCAGAAGCTAAATTCTTGAGAGACTTCACTTTCAAGGCTACTTTTGACATGAACAACGTTCAGGGTAAATCTATGTCTTTCCAGAACAACGAGGAAGGTATTGCTTCACAGCCATCTATCAACGGTTGGTTGGCTAAAGGATCTTCAGAAACTCTTACTCTTAACGCCAACCAGACTCTTACTTGGTCTCGTGAATTTGGTAAACACCACGTTGACGTTTTGGCTGGTCACGAGTATTACTATGCTAAGAGCTCTTCACTGAGTGCTGCTATGATCAATATGCTTATCCCTGGTATCACAGAGTTCTCTAACTTTATCACTGCCGATGGTGAACCATCATCATACACAAATGCTATCGCTCTTGAATCATACTTTGGTCGTGCACAGTATAACTACGACAACAAATACTATGTAAGTGCTTCTATACGTACAGACGGTACTTCAAAATTCCGTTATGACAAATGGGGTACATTCTGGAGCGTAGGTGCCAGCTGGCGTATAGCAGAAGAAAACTGGATGCAGAATGCAGCGTGGGTTAATGAACTTAAAGTTCGTGCCAGCGTAGGTACATCTGGTAACCAGGAAGTATTCTCAAACTATCCTTACACAGACCTTTGGAGCGTATCAAACAACAACGGTAAATTTGCTATCGCACAGTCACAGACTGGTAACCCAAATCTTACTTGGGAAAGCGTGTTCACTATAGACGCAGGTCTTGACTTCCGCCTATGGAACAGATTCCACGGTAGCATCGACTACTATCGTCGTGATACAAACGACCTTATCTTCCCTGTTAAACAGGCTGCATCTACAGGTCGTTCATCTCGTTATGAAAACACAGGTAAATTGCGTAACTCTGGTTTTGAAATAGACCTTAACTATGATATCTTCAACACACAGAAACTTTACTGGTCTGTTAACTTCAACGGTGCTCACAACCGTCAGCAGATAATGGAATTGCCAGACTACTTGATGGAAGCAGCTGGTGGTGATGGTTACATCAATGGTTCTTACCTATGGAAGATAGGTAAAGACCAGTACAATATCTACTATGGTTCTGGTGCTGGTATCGACCCTGAAACAGGTTACTTGACTTACTGGTATGACGACCCAGTAGATGGTACTAAAAAACGCACATCTGACTACGCAAAACAGACTAAATATGAGCAGGGTTCATCTCTTCCTGACTTCCAGGGTGGTTTCAATACTACATTCCGTTATGCAGGATTTGACCTTTCTATCTCTACAACATTCTCATTGGGTGGTTATGCACAGGATAGCTCATACTTGAACTACACTTGGTATGGATTTGTGCCACGTGGTTGGAACCTTCACAAAGACCTTCTTGATTCTTGGACTCCAGATAACAAAGACGCTTCTATGCCATTCCTTTCTTACGGTATAGATTCACAGCCAGGTCAGGACTTCAGCACACAGTTCATTTCAAAATCATACTTCAACATCAAGAATATAACTGTGGGATACACTCTTCCTGCTAGTGTAACAAACAAGATAGGTATGAGTACTCTACGTGTATTTGCAAGCTGCGAAAACCCTTGGTTTGTATCAGCTCGTAAAGGTTTCGACCCACGTACGTCTATCACTCCATCTTCAAGCAGTAACTTCGCAGGTTACTCACAGATGCGTACTGTTACATTTGGTCTGAACGTTAACTTCTAAAACCCAGAGTAAAAAATGAAAAAAGTTATATTATCACTTATCGCATTAGGATTCTTGGCTTCTTGTTCACAGAACCTTGAACAGAGTCCTACCGATGTCTTCCCTACGGAGGATATGGGAAAGGTTGACCCTGCACAGCAGGCTGGTCCTCTTCTTTCAAACGCAGTATTGCGTATGCACACTATGGGTTCTGGTACAGACTATACTTCTTATAAAGTACAGCAGTTGGCTATGGACCTTATGGGTAACGATATGTGGATGCCTGTTTCTGGTCACTCAGGTTGGCATTTCAATGACTATCAGATGATGTACTACCGTACACAGACAGATAGCCGCCCATCTTCACAGTGGAGCAACTATTATAAAAACATATTCCAGGCAAACCAGGCTATGGAATTCCTTCCAGCAGACCTTAGCACAGCGTCTAACCCTGCTCTTGCAAAACTTATCAAGGCTCAGGCTAAGACTTACCGTGCATTTAACTATTATCACCTTATAACTCTTTTCCAAGATGCTTACTTGCACGGTGGTAAAGATAAAGCTGGTATCCCTTACTACACTCGTAGTGACGAGGAAGCTAAAGGTCGTGGTAATGCCAAAGACGTATATGATAGCATAATGGTTGACATAACAGAAGCTATCGCTCTGTTCAAGGAAGCTGGTGTGGCTCCTTCTTCAAAAGAAGATATCTCTATCTATGTAGCTTATATGGTACAGGCTCGTTTGGCTCTTACTATGGGTCAGTATAGTCTTGCTGCTAGCGCTGCTGGTGAAGTTATCAAAGCCTTCTCTCTTATGTCAAAAGATCAGGCTATGGATAACGGTTTCCAGAAACTGTCTAGCCCAGAAGCTATATGGGGTTATCAGTGGGTGCTTTCTACAAGCCTTCAAAACAACTCTTTCTCTTCTCACATCTCTGCTAACTGTAACGGTGGTTACGGAGGTTCTGGTGGTGGATTTAAAGGTATAGATGAACGTCTATACAACCAAATCGCTGCTAGCGACTGGCGTAAAGAGTTGTTCTATGCTGCTCCTACACAGATAACTTACACAAACTACTCTCCTAAAGAAGCTCCTGCTTACACAAACAAGAAATTTAACTCTGTTTCTTATGAGTGTGACGAGGTGTATATGCGTGCAGCTGAAGCTTACTTCATCAAAGCCGAAGCTGAAGCTAAATCTTCTGGTGATGCAGCTCAGACACTTTACAACATCGTTTCAACACGTGACGCTTCTTATGTTAAATCTACAAAATCTGGTCAGGCTCTTGTAGATGAAATCATGCTTCACAAACGTATAGAAATGTGGGGTGAAGGTCTTGAATTCTATGACAACAAACGTTTGAACAAAGGTGTGGACCGTACATCTTCTACAGCTCACACTGTATCAAAAGTTGTTGCTCCTGGTAAAGACTTTACTTTCCAGATACCTCTATCTGGTGAAATAGAGCTTAACCCTCACATCGACAAAGACAAAGATCAGAACCCTCTATAATAGAATAGTAGATTCTGTAAATATAGCCCCTCGCGTGAGCGAGGGGCTTTTTTTATGAGCGATACATAGTGTAGAGAGAGACAATGGTTGCTTATTGTCCTATGCATATAAATCTTCTCTTGCAAAGAAAATATAGTGTTTTTGTTTGGAAAGAATTGCTTTTTTGATTATATTAGAGAAAGTAATTATAAATGACAGATTGTAATATGGAAATGATTTATAAGATAGACGGGGTGAATTTCAAGGACTATGGGGTGTATGTTTCTTCTTCCAGTGGACTGCTGGGAGCACTCAAAGTAAAGTCTCCTCTTAAAGTAGCTTGGGAAGATGAGAATGGATACAGTATAGACAGTGAGGCTACGCCGCTGTGGGAGGCACGTGTGATAGTATTGCGTTGTTTTATGACAGCCTCCTCCTCCCAAGAGGCGACGGCTCGTATAAAGGAATTTGCAGGCTTATTTTACAAAGCTGGCTTGCGTACATTGGAAGTGTCGGTTGGTGAGAAATCTCTCGCCTATGAGGTTTTACTCGCCGAATTTAGCGATGTGTATAGTGTCTTTAAACAGGGTGATGTGGTGGCAACATTCACTCTTAAACTGGAAGAGCCTTCGCCACATTTGTAGAGCTTTGTTTAAGGGGAAAAAAATGCGGCGGCTCTCACGAGCCGCCGCATTGCCATCAGGCGTTATGTGTAAGTTATTACTATTCAGCTTTAACGATAGCTACACGGTTCATAGAAGCTGGTTTCCAAGCTGGAAGAGCAACTTCTGGGAATTTACCAACAGCTGTCAAACGTTCAGCAGCTACACCTTTAGAAACTAGGTAGTTTTTAACTACGTCTGCACGTTTCTGTGCAAGTTTTGTGTTCCAAGATTTGCTACCAGTCTGTTTGTCTGCGTAACCTTCGATGATGTATTTGTTACCGTCGTTTTTGATAGTTTCAGCAACAGCGTCTAGGTTTGCTTTGTCTTTGTTTGTAAGATTTGCAGTTCCTATTACAAAGAATGTAGATAGAGGAGCAATCTTAGCTTCTGGTTTAGCTTTTTCAGCAGCTAGCTCTTCAGCCAATTTCTTGTTGGCAGCCTGTGCAGCAGCCAATTCTTTGGCAGCTTTTTCAGCAGCAGCTTTAGCGTCAGCAGCTTCACCTTCAGCTTTTTTAGCTTTAGCTAGGTATGGAGCAGCTAGTTCAGCTTCGATGTCAGAAACGCGTTTGAAGTCTCTGTCTTTGAAACGGTAAACAAGACCAGCTGTAACGCTACCTATACCGTTAGCACCTTTTCCGCTGTAATCGTAATTAGAAGCGAAGATAGCGCCTTTCACGTCAACAACGATATCCAATGCTTTTGTAACGCGGAATTTGTTAAGAAGACCAGCGTCAAATGCAAGTTTGTTGCTAGACTCGTGTTTGATAGCTGAAAGACCACCGAAACCAACGTATGGTACTAGTTCATAAACGCGGTCTGCTTTGTAACCACCTATAGCAGCAGAAAGGTTCAGCATCAAGTCTGCGTGGTAGTGAAGAGAGCTTATTTTGTTCTCGTAAAGACCAGCACTTTTTCCTGCACTCCAAGGAGTTGTGTGTTGAGTGTAAGCTTTGTATTTAGCACCAGCTACCTGAACACGTACACCATAGATAGGAGTAATCCATTTACCAAATGCTATTTCTGCAGTAGGAACGATACGGTCACCTAGTCCAGCATCGTTAAAATTCTCACCTACATAAGCAGATACACCGCCGCCTAGTGAAATAAACCAGTTGTCCCAGAAACCGTTAGTTACGTAAGGACCACCTTTTGTTTCAGTCTGGGCGAAAACTGCTACAGATGCCATCATAGCAACTGCAACAAAAAGAGTTTTTCTCAGAATGTTTTTCATTGTATTAAAAATTTAAGTTCCTTTTTTTTTTCTTTTTTAAGGAGGTTATTGATTGATTTTGATACACTTGTGGCATAATTCATCTGAAGGCAACGCCTTCTCAAAATTAGCTAGTTTCTCATTGGACAAAGTTAAGTTTTTTTTCTTATAAAAAACAAAGATTTGTCTCAAAAAATATAATGAAAATAAAAAATATCTGCCATATGAAAAAGTATTGGATAGGAAATAACGTTTGTTTGAGGAAAATATGTTACTTTTACTCGTTGAATAATTGATAATGATAAAAAATGTCTGAAAAATATATCATTTGTCTAGGTCGTCAGTATGGTTCGGGGGGACATAAAGTCGGTCAATATCTTTCAGAAATGTTGGGTATAGACTACTATGACAAGGAAATAATCGCTGCAGCTTCACAGCAGAGTGGTATAAGTGCTTGTCATTTTGAACGTGCAGATGAAAAAGCACCAGGCTCTCTTTCCCATCTTTTATCTACGTCGTTGTTTTCGGTAGGGGGAGCAATACCGTGTAATAACACTCTTTCAAATGACAATATCTTTATGCATCAGGCAGGCGTGATAAGAGATTTGGCAGCGAAGGGCTCCTGTATCATTGTAGGCCGATGTGCAGATTACATATTGCGTGATGTAGAGAATGTATTTTCTGTATTTGTCTCATCGCCTATGGAACATAGGGTAAAACGTATAATGGAACGCGAGGGCCTTACAGAACAACGCGCAGCAGAAAAAGCCCGTAAGATGGATAAATTGCGACGTTCATATTATGATTACTATACAGATAAATCTTGGGGGGAGGCATCGTCATATAATCTACTTATAGATACTTCTGTGCTGGGAGAAGAACAGACGGCTTGTTTTATAAGAGATTTTGTGTTGCGTGCTATGGAGGATAGAAAATAGGAGGACGAGGTTATGAAAAAAGCTATATTGATGTGTTCGATGTTTTTCTGTGTGAGTCTTATGGGACAAGGTGTGCCCAAAGGTCAGACGCCATCACAGGGAAAAACATCTAGGCAGGAAAGAGTAGAAAAAGTCAAGGATATAAAGGGTGTTGAAGAAAAACGTCGTGATGAAAAAGAGGATAAACAACGTCCTTTACGTATGGCGACACGTGAAAAAGATGATAGAGAGGAGGAAGAACATCGCAAGGAAAAACAGGATAGGGAAGAGCGTGTAGAGCGTCCATCGCGTCCAGAAGCCGATATGCCTCGTATGGGGCGAGTAGAGAGTATCTATCGCAATGAATATGGGTATGGCCGTAAGAGTACTCCACCAGCCAAATCTCGTATGGTGTATCATTCGGGAGTGGGATATAGATATTACAAGGGTGTGTATTATAAGCCTTATGCCAGAGGCGAATGGGTCGTGTCGAGACCGCCTGTGGGTGTTGTCGTGGCAGCTGTGATGTTGGAAGGACTGGCAGAGGTCATTATACCCGAAGGTGTAGTTACACAGCACGCCAGATATCATTATTTAGATGGAGTGTTTTATGTAAAGGATCCTACTAATAACTACTATGTGGCGAAGGCTCCTATTGGAGTATTGGTGGCTATGTTGCCATCGGGTAGTGAGAGGGTGATAGATGGCAGGGAAGTTTACTTTATGGTGGACGGATATAGATATACTCCTATAAGCTATAATGGACGACGAATGTATCGTGTAGATGGTAAATATGTAAAGTGAGAGAAGTCATAGACGTATAAAATCAAAAAAGAGCGACCGTAGTCGCTCTTTTTTGTAGCCTTACCAGGACTCGAACCTAGACTGAATGAACCAAAATCACATGTGCTACCATTACACCATAAGGCTCCGTGGATAAATCCGAGTGCAAAAGTATAAAAAATCTATACAATCACCAAATCTATTGTCATTAAATTTCGCGTAGGGTGCGACGTATTTTTTCAATCCCAGCTCTCTTGATAGGGGAGTTCTTAAACACTTCGTTAAATCTCTCCTGGTCTATCTCCTCCCAATCTTCTTTTTTCATCACTCGTAGATGCTCGTTTATAGAGAATTCCTCTATGTGTGTGGGTTTTGATAGTCGATTCCAGGGGCATACTTCCAGGCATATATCACAGCCATATACCCTACCAGATAGTCGCGAGGCTATATCGCTAGGGATATCATCTTGTGATTCTATCGTGTGGTATGATAAACAACGACGTGCGTCTATACTCCGCGAGCCGTCTATCGCTCCCGTAGGGCAAGCCATCTGACACTTGCGGCAACCTTTGCATATATCTTGTTGTGGGAGAGGGGAGTCTTCTTCCAGTTCCAGGTCGCATATTATCTCGCTTATAAAGAAATATGAACCACCGGTAGGAGAGATGAGCATACCGCTTTTACCTATGACGCCCAGCCCTGCACGTCGTGCCCATTCACGTTCCAGTACAGGCGCCGAATCTGTAAATACTCGGTATGAAAAATCCCCTATCTCTTCTTTGAGGAGTTTGCACAGCAGGTGCATGCGCTCTTTGAGGACCGTGTGGTAGTCTTTCCCATATGCATATGAGGCAAATGTAGGACAATCCTTTTCCTGACGCGATGAAGGATAGTAATTGCACAGTAAGGATATCACACTGCGAGAGCCTTCCACCAGTAGCGAAGGGTCCAATCGTTTGTCTATGTTTCTTGCCATATACCCCATAGATGCCATCTTCCCTTTTTCTACCCAGTCTATAAGATGGGGGAGGCTTTCATCTAGATGGCATACACGTGATATCCCGCACGCATCAAATCCTACTCTTGTAGCCAGATCTTTGATGAGTCGAGATAATTCGCCTGGTGATAGCTGTGTTTTAGTCAATGGTGTATGGGTTTTTGGCTGGTGGAGTCTTGCCCATATGTATGTAGGCTTTGTCTGTAACTATACGTCCACGAGGTGTGCGTATTATAAAACCTTCCTGTATGAGATAAGGTTCATATACTTCTTCCAGTGTGCCAGCATTCTCACCTACGGCCGTGGCCAGTGTGGTTATACCCACAGGTCCACCTGCAAATTTGTCTATGATGGTAGATAGCAGGCGGTTGTCCATCTCGTCCAGTCCATAGCTATCTACAGCCAGTGCAGTAAGACCCATATTGGCTATGTGGATATCTATCGTTCCGCTGCCTTTTATCTGTGCAAAGTCTCGCACACGTCGCAACAAAGCGTTGGCTATACGTGGTGTACCGCGGCTGCGACGGGCTATCTCTATCGCTGCATCTGGTGTGATAGGTATACGCATTATCCCAGCCGAACGCTCTACGATGGTGGATAGGAGTTCGGCATTGTAGTATTCCAGACGGCAGTTGATACCAAAACGAGCACGCATAGGAGCTGTGAGCAGTCCCGAACGTGTCGTCGCTCCTATCAGGGTAAATGGAGTTAGGTTTATCTGTACGCTACGGGCATTTGGACCGCTTTCCAGCATGATGTCTATCTTATAGTCCTCCATAGCACTATAAAGATACTCTTCCACTATGGGGGATAGACGGTGGATTTCGTCTATGAAAAGAACGTCTCTTTCTTCCAGAGAGGTAAGAAGCCCTGCCAAATCGCCAGGCTTGTCTATCACGGGGCCAGATGTAGTACGAATGTTTACTCCTAATTCGGCAGCGATAATGCCAGCCAATGTGGTTTTACCCAGTCCTGGAGGACCGTGTAGCAGGACGTGGTCCAGAGCTTCGGTACGTTGATTGGCAGCCCTTACAAATACTTCGAGGTTTGCCAATACCTGTTCCTGTCCCGCAAAATCATTAAAAGATAACGGGCGGAGAGCTTTCTCATATTCACGCTCTTCGGGACTATCCATTGTATTGTGATATATATTTGACATAGTCATCTATTCTTTTATGCTAAGATAATCTATCATACAAAGGTAGGAAAAAAAGACTGTATCATCACTCATCTGCCGTATTTAATATCACAAAAAGTAGATGGTAATAGCGAGAGTTTTTTTATCTTTCATAGGACTAATGCAGAAAAATCACCGCGAGATATGAAAAAATATGTGCCCCTTGTCATAATTGTGATTATGGTGAGTCTATCTTGTTCGCCGCTATACAGGGTGTATAACGTAGAAAAATATGCAGACTATGATACTATAAGGGGTGTTTTTGTTTATAAGGAGAATGATACTCTTAAAGATGCTCGTCTCTTTATAGGTCCCGAAGATTATATCTATTATTCGCCTGCCCGTAAGATGTATATAAAACGTCTCTCCCAGCCTTCCACATATGACGATGCTCGTTATTCCTATGTGTTATATATGGGCCACAAGTGTCGTCTTATAGAATATGCAGATGATGGCTACTATGGGCAAGGTCGTCGTACCTATATGATATATGATCTGGAAGATTCTAGGGTAGTAGTGAGTTTTTCGCTGGGGGATACTGCGGCGTGGAACAAAGTGCGTAAGGAAGATATGCAGGATATACTATCAGATACTGTTATCATCTACCAGCGTGATATGAAACCATCAAAAGGAAAAACACCACGTGCCGAACGTCAGTATCTCCTGCATCGGGGTTATGATTATTAAAAGAATAGCAGTGTAGGGTGTTTTTACAGGCTCTTTTTAAGTTTTTCCAGTTCGTTGCGTACAGCGCGCAATGTGTTAAGAGCCGTAAGACGATTTGTAAGGCTGCGGCGGGAGGTTTTAAGGTGTTCCTGTGCTCCTTTTATCGTGAATTTCTGTTCTTTGAGTAGTGTGTATAAGAGTCGTATATCCTCTATGTCATTGGCCGAATACAGACGGTCTCCTCTCGATGTTTTACGTGGGGATATGCAGTCAAACGACGCCTCCCAATGTCTGAGTGTGGCGTGTGTAACACCAAAATAATCGCTCACCTCGCTTATCGAGTAGTAAAATTTGCCTTCGGGTAGTTTACTGTTTTCCTTCATAATGAGTATCGTTAGTCCATAGGGGAGGTTTGCATTTCGGCTCTTTCTATCAGTTCGTTATACTGTGCAGGAGTGAGGTTCTTATAGTAATAGCCTATGGGGTTTACCTTGCGGCCGTGTATTATCACCTCGTAATGTAGGTGAGGACCACTGGAACGTCCCGTATTACCCACGTGACCTATTATTTCTCCTCTTTCCACCTTTTTACCGCGACGAGTGAGGATTTTGGACATATGGCCATATAGGGTCTTGTAACCATAGCCGTGGTCTATAATTACATACATGCCATATCCCGAATTATCTCGTCCGGCAAATGTCACACGCCCGTCACCCGTAGCATAGATAGGGGTACCCGTTCTTGCCGAAAAGTCCATGCCTTCGTGCATCGTACGCACCTTGGTTATAGGGTGGATACGCATACCGTATGAAGACAGGTTGGCGCGTTTCATCACATCTATCTCTACCGGAGGTATGGCAGGCAGATGTCGTAACATGTCTTCTTTTTTAAGGGCCAGGTCTGCTACCTCGTCCAGTGAACGGCTTTCGGCATATATGCGGCGAGATAGTTCTTCTGTACGGCGTATGGCATCTATGATAACAGGTGAATATTTGTTCTTTTTAAGAGAGTCAAAATAACTGTCTGGGTGTATCGCTCCTGTACGTGATGATGAAGGGTATGGAGAACTCTCAAATATCACACGATACAGATTATCATCGCGATTTTCAATCTCTGATAGTCTTTCTTCGTTTTCTGTAAGTGTGCGGAAGAGCATCTCATAGTTTACCGTCATATTTTCCAGTTCCTGCATAAGGGTTATCTCTCGTGGGGTAGGGATAAAGTGTGTGATGGCAAAATAAAGTCCCACCCACACAGCTCCTGTGGTCATAAACCAGAAAAAGGCTCGACGCAAATGTATAGCAATACCTGTGCGTACCTTTTTATAAGAGAGGGTCTTGGGGTCAAAATAGTATTTGTCGTTTTTTGCCATATAGCTATATGTACGGTAATAAGTACTGGACTTAATTATGCACAAAGGTATGAAAAAAAATGGTTGTAAGCGTCTTAATGTGCCTTTAAGGATAGCTATTTAGCAAAAATTTAGTATTTTTGTCCCTCGGTTTAAGGAGAGTTTATGCTCCTGGCTGTTCTACATATAAAATTATAGAAAAAACACACATTCGCGATATGAAATCTCAAGAGGTAAGACAGAAATTTCTGGACTTTTTTGCTTCCAAAGCTCACCACATAGCACAGTCTGCACCCATAGTGCTTAAAGACGACCCTACACTTATGTTTACCAATGCTGGCATGAACCAGTTTAAGGATATATTCCTAGGTCATGCGGCGGTTAAAAATCCTCGTGTGGCAGACACACAGAAATGTCTACGTGTATCGGGTAAACACAATGACCTGGACGAGGTAGGTGTAGATACATACCACCATACGATGTTTGAGATGTTGGGTAACTGGTCTTTTGGAGATTATTTTAAGAAAGAGGCCATAGCCTGGGCGTGGGAACTACTCACAGAGGTTTACAAGATAAACAAAGATATACTTTATGTAACGGTATTTGAGGGAGACGAGAAGGAAGGACTGGGATTTGATAGCGAGTCTTATGATATATGGAAACAGTATGTAAGTCAAGACCGCATCATTCGTGGAAATAAGAAAGACAATTTCTGGGAGATGGGAGACCAGGGTCCTTGTGGGCCTTCGTCAGAGATTCACGTGGATTTGCGTAGTGAGGAAGAACGTGCAGCAGTCCCAGGAGCGAGCCTTGTAAACAAAGACCACCCACAGGTTATAGAGATATGGAACCTGGTGTTTATGCAGTATAACCGTCGTGCCGATGGTTCGCTGGAAAATCTGCCTTCACATCACGTGGATACAGGTATGGGATTTGAACGTCTATGTCGTGTGCTGGCAGGGAAATCCTCAAACTATGATACAGATATTTTTACACCATACATAGCTTCACTGGAAGTGATGTCGGGTAAAAAATATGGCGAAGAGGAAAAGGTAGATATAGCATTCCGTGTGGTGGCAGACCACGTGCGTGCAGTGGCATTTGCGGTGGCAGATGGACAGCTCCCTTCAAACGGTGGAGCAGGTTATGTGATACGCCGTATATTGCGTCGTGCTGTACGTTACGGATATTCATTCCTGGATATGAGAGAACCATTTATCTATCGTCTGGTAGAGGTGCTGGACAGAGAGATGGGGGATTCATATCCAGAAATACGTGCTTCGCGTCGTCTTATAGAGAACGTGATAAGAGAGGAAGAACTTTCGTTCCTCAATACGTTGGAAAAAGGACTTGTACGTCTATCACAGATAATGGAAGATGTGAAAGAAGGCAGTATGATAAGCGGTGACAAGGTATTTGAATTGTATGATACGTATGGTTTCCCACTAGACCTTACCAGTCTTCTGGCACGTGAGGCAGGAAGAGAGATAGATGAGAAAGGATTTGAAGAGCATATGGCAGCACAGAAGGATAGAGCTCGTCGTGCGGCTGCTTCACAGGTGGACGATTGGGAGATATTAAGCGAAGACGCTTCGTGTCATTTTATAGGTTATGATGCACTGGAATGTGATGTGAAGATATCCAAATATCGCCGTGTGGAGAATAAGAAAGGAGCTTTCTATCAGTTGGTGTTCCCTGTTACACCGTTCTATGCCGAAAGCGGAGGTCAGGTGGGTGACACGGGATATCTGGTGGCAGAAAATGGTGTGAAGGTAGAAATCATAAACACGGTAAAAGAAAACAATCTTCCGCTGCATATCATTAAAAAATTGCCAGAGGGAGTGAACCTTACAGGTGTGTTCCACGCCTGTGTGGACAAGGAACGTCGTGCGGCTATCACATCAAACCATTCGGCGACACACCTATTGCAGAAGGCTTTGAGAGAGGTTCTGGGTACACACGTAGAGCAGAAAGGTTCTAGTGTAGGCCCCGAAGGATTGCGTTTTGACTTTTCGCATTTCTCCAAGATGACGCCAGAAGAACTACAGAAGGTAGAAGACCTGGTAAATGAAGATATAGTGGCAGGATATCAGCTAGTGGAAAATCGTGCTATGAAGTATGAAGATGCTGTAAAGCAGGGAGCGATGGCACTCTTTGGTGAGAAGTATGGTGACGCGGTACGTACTATAAAATTTGGTGAGAGTCACGAGTTGTGTGGTGGTACACACGTGGATAACACGATGCGTGTACGTCTGTTCAAGATTCTTTCGGAAGGAGGTATAGCTGCTGGAATACGTCGTATAGAAGCTGTGACGGGCGAAAAAGCATTGGAGTACTATAAGAATAAAGAACGTGAGCTCCAGGTGATAAGAGATATCTTTAAGGGTAACCGTGATGTAGAAAAGGCAGCATTGGCTATGGTGTTTGAAAATGACAAACTTAAAAAAGAAGTAGAGTCATTTATGATTCAAAAACTGCAAGGCATAAAAGAAGATATGTTGCGTTCGGCTCAAAGTATAGGTGATGTTACATTTATGTATCGCACGGTAGAACTGGACCCTCTTTTTGTTAAAAATCTGATGTTTGAATTGGGTAAATCACAGACCAATCTATTTGTGGTGGTGGGTAACAAGGAAAACAACTACAAGGTGAGCATTTCGGTCTATATATCCAAGGAATTGGCACAGGCAAAAGGTTGGCATGCGGGCAAGATAGTAAAACAGCTGGCGGCGTGCATAGGTGGTAATGGTGGTGGACAGGAGTTCTATGCGACGGCCGGAGGTAAAACAGCCGATGGTCTGCAAGAGGCTTACATCATGGCCGAAAAAATACTTACGGGAGAGATACAATAATAAATAGAGATAAAAGGCGGTGGGATAAGTAAAAAATTATTACCTTTGCCACTGCTTAAAAAAAGAGAAAGATGATTATACAGCGTCCGCAGAATTTATATTTCTTACTGTGTGCAGGATTGTGTGCTGCGGCGGTGAGCCGTTTTATGGGGCAGGAGATGTTGTGGAGTGTAGATGTGCTGCTGATGATGGCGGCAGGAGTGGTGGCGTTTGTGGCGATATTTCTCTTTAAGAAACTGGCCGTGCAAGCCTTTTTGGCGAGTGTGGTGCAGGTGATGGTAGCGATTGCTATGGTTCTTATCATATATGAGCTGTTCAAATTATCCGGAGGAGAAGAAAACTTTCCAGAGAAGGGTATTGAGTGGTGGGGACTTTTATCGTTGATTTTGGCACTGGTGATGGCCGCTGTGGCTCGTCGAGGTGCTAAAAAGGACCTATCTCTTGTAAAATCGGCAGGGAGATTACGATAAGGATACGCAATACTTAGTTTATAAATGCGTTAAATCCCATCTGTGATAGATGGGATTTTTATTTTAAATGTATATTTGCCATAGGATAAAAACGTAGTATAACATAAAACTCATATAAAAGATGTACGGATTACTCATAGGACTGCTCACATTTATCATCATAGGAGTCTTTCATCCGTTGGTTACCAAGGGTGAATACTATTGTGGAGTGAAGATATGGTGGGCGTTTCTCATAATGGGAATAGTAGCTATGGCACTAGCACTTATGGCTAGCAGTGTGTTATGGCAGGCAGTGTGGGGAGTGTTGTCATTCTCTTCGCTGTGGAGCATACACGAAGTCTTTGAACAACGTGAACGTGTACGCAAAGGTTGGTTTCCCAAGAACCCTCGCCGTAAGTATCCATTCTGATGAATAAAAAAATCCCCGCACACGGTGCGGGGATTTTTTTTATTATGAGCATTAGATGGAACTGCTAAATGATATAGCGGTTATCTTACCGCCAGATGAACTTACTCCTATAAATTCGTCGCCTATCCACACCTTAAAATGCCCGTTAGGCGTGTTTTGGATAGTGGCATTTTGTATATTTTGTATGATGGAAACATCATCTCCTACACGTATTGAAACCCCTCCCCAAGTGATGGTAAAATCGGTGTTTTCTATGTCAAAACCGTTTAAATTACCATTTTCGGAAAATGTTATAAGGTTCCCGTTATACTCGTAGCGTTCGTCTTTCCCAAATTCCGAATCATTAGATTCATAGCTGGAAGGTTCTCCCCATAGTGATATTATTTTATCCTTGTTATAATGTGCTGTGGTGTTTATACCCTTGTCATTTTTGGTCAATATGTCGTGTGTTTCTGTGCTACTACACCCCGCTATGAGTATAGAGATAAGGGCTAGGAGTGTTATTATGTTTTTCATTATAGTGATGATTTTGTTTGCTTTTGCAAAGTAAGCAGTTTTTTTCTGATGCAAGAGCATAAAAAAAATTTATTTTTTATTTGCATATTTAAAAAGTAGTAGTACATTTGCATTATACAAGTTGTTTAATACAAAAAGACTATTACTGGTATGAAAAATAATCAAATGGTAGATGAATTGCTCAACGCATGGGAGGAAACATATAAAAAAGGGCAGCTTACTTTTTGGGTGTTTTTGGCATTAAAAGAAAGTAGTAAGTGTGTGGAAGAAATTAAGGAGTTTGTAGAAAAAACATCTGATGGTGCGATGTGCTGTGAAGAGCAGAGCCTGTATAGGAATTTGCGGAAGTTTCAACACCTAGACATAGTCTCCTATGATAGTAAAAGAGTGAGTAAAGGACCAGATAGAAAGTATTACTATTTGACAGATATGGGAAAGGAACTCTTCCGCAGATTTGTAGAGCGAAATATAATGATATTTACAAAAGAATCTATTAATAACCTTTTAATTAAGTAGCTTATGAAAGTATTTACATTAAGATTTAGACAGTTCATAGTGGTAGCATTATTGCTTACAGTAATTTTCAGATATGTCCTTAATTTATCTATAGGGGAGGAAAGTTTGAGTATGGTGATATTGTGTGCTTTTATTTATTTCTGTATGATGTTTATATGTGGGTGGTATTTTGGAAAGAAAGATGCTACTGAAAATGGGTTTTATGATATAGGTTTTAGATACCATGCTGCTACTTATGTCATATGTGTAGGGATAAGTTATGTGGCTTATTATGTAGGATTGAACACAGAAAGCCTATGGCCTATGACTATAACAGCTTTAAGTTGGGGAATAGGATTATTGGTGCATTTAATACTTTTTCTTATAGAGCAGAGAAAAACAATTAAAGGCTATGCCAAAGATGAGATTTTTGATTAGTTATTGTATATATGATAATCAATAAGGCAGCCCGCGAGGGCTGCCTTATTTTAATGAGTATAGAGATTATTAGTATCCTGTGTATGATGATGGAGTGAAGGCACGTAGTTCTTCTTTTACCTCTTCGCTCACGTCTAGACCGTCTATAAACGTACGAATGCTTTCGGCTGTGATACGAGAATTGGTGCGGGTAAGGGCTTTAAGTGCTTCGTATGGAGAAGGATAAGCCTCACGACGCAAAACTGTCTGTATCGCCTCGGCTACTACCGCCCAGTTGTCTTCTAGGTCGTTGGCTATCTTGTCTGGGTTTACGATTAGTTTGTTAAGACCTTTTACCGTAGAGCGTATGGCTAGCAGTGAGTGCCCGAATGGTACACCTACGTTACGCAACACCGTAGAGTCTGTAAGGTCTCTCTGTAGACGAGATACTGGTAGTTTGGCTGCCAAGTGTTCAAAAAGAGCATTGGCTACACCTATATTACCTTCAGAATTTTCAAAGTCTATAGGGTTTACCTTGTGTGGCATAGCAGATGAACCTACTTCGCCGGCTTTGATTTTCTGTTTGAAGTATTCCATAGATATGTATGTCCATATGTCACGGTCCATATCCATGATGATGTTGTTAATACGTTTAACAGCATCAAAAAGAGCAGCAGCCAAATCGTAGTGTTCTATCTGTGTGGTAGGGTATGAACGTTTAAGTCCCAATGTCTCTCCCACAAAATTAAATGCAAATGCGTTCCAGTCTATCGCAGGGAATGCAGCATTGTGAGCGTTGAAGTTACCCGTAGCCCCACCAAATTTGGCTCCGTATGGGATAGCTTTAAGTATCTCTATCTGTACTCGTAAACGTTCTGTAAACACGCGGAACTCCTTGCCTAGGCGTGTAGGTGATGCAGGCTGGCCGTGAGTACGGGCTAGTAGTGGTATGTCTTTCCATTCATCTGCAAAACCTTCTACTAGAGCCACCATCGCTTCTAGTTCTGGTAGATAGACTTCTTCTACTGCTTCCTTGATAGAAAGAGGTGTGGCAGTATTGTTTATATCCTGGCTGGTAAGACCAAAGTGAATGAATTCCTTGTATGGTGATAGTCCCATAGCGTCAAAACATTCCTTGATGAAGTATTCTACGGCTTTGACGTCGTGGTTGGTAGTTTTTTCTATCTCTTTTATGCGTAGAGCATCTTTTTCTGTAAAGTTCTCGTATATGGCTCTAAGGGCAGGAAATGAACTTTCTGTTACTCCCGAGAGTTGTGGTAGTGGGATTTGGCATAGAGCGATAAAGTATTCTATCTCTACTCTTACGCGGTAGCGTATAAGTCCCATTTCAGAAAAATATGGTGCTAGGGCTTCTCCCGTAGCACGATAACGTCCATCTAGTGGACAAAGGGCTGTAAGACTGCTTAGTTCCATCTTTTTATATGTATGTTTATGATTGACTGCAAATTTACCATTTCCTCCCGTTTTAAGCAAATGTAGGCAAATGATTTGAGGAAGGAGAATAAAAAAAAGCCCGCTCACAGAGCGGGCTTTTTTATGTGATGATGTTTATAGTCTTATAATCACACCCAACATAGGGTTTGAACCTACTTCGGCCTTGATGCACCACGTGTCGTTTATTCTATATTTGGCACCTACATATCCGCCTCCTGTGAACTGAGTCTTGTCACCAAAACGGAAACCCATAGTAGCCGATAGATATACGTCAAAATTTGATGTAGTAGAAGGATTGATGCAGTTAAGTATGTGGAAATTGGCACGAGGGCCTACATACACGTTAAAGTTTGAAAACCACATATTAACCTGTCCACCTACCGATACAAAATCGTGTACACCTACGTTATAGTTAGCCTGCAAACCTATGTGGTCATAAGTGTTGAAGCCGCTGGCTATACCCACAGAAAGTTCGTCTGAACCTTTACCTGCAAAAGCCTGAGCATTTGCCACACCCATTCCCATAAATACAACTAGTAGAGTTAAAATCGCTTTTTTCATATTATCCTATTTTTTAAAGTTATGTTCTTAAAAGATGGTTTTGTAAAGGACAAATATAGTGATTTAACCCGGTTTATAAAAATGTGCTAGAAAAAAAAAGCCCCCATTAGTCAACCTAATGTGGGCTTTGTGAAAAAATGTGAGAAAAAATATGAGTAAATGAGTAGTATTTATTTGGTGTATTTGCCATTTAGCATATCGTTGTAAGAAGGGTTGTATGTGTCAAAAGAGCCTGTCTTAAAACCGATGTTGAGATTGTTTTTCTTGCCGTTTTCAAAAGTAGGACGACGCGTGGTCATATATATAGCACTGGCCGATGCGTAGTCTTTGGCACTTTGGAAAATAGAGCTTTTTTGTCCGTTATACATGGATATGGCTTCCATATTTTCCAAAGAAAAACGCCCTAAGTCTATTACCCCGTTTTGTGCATTGCCCAGTTCTACACCATCATAAAAGACTCCTACATGATAAGAACCCATACTGCGTATATTTACGGTTTTAAGCCCGCCAATCCCACCATAGTCTTTTACTTGTACCCCAGAAAAATACCTTACGGCATCGGCTACAGAATAGACATTGAGTTTTTTAAGAGTTTCGCCACTTAGAGTCTGTACAGGAATGATTTCTTTTTTTTCTAGCGTACCTATTATCACCACATCGTCAAACTGGTGCAAGGCTGCCGTAGTAGTGTCTTTATCTGTTTTATTAGTTGACTGTGCAGATAAAAAAAGATAAGTGCTGCATAAAAGTGCAACCAAGATAAAATGTTGTTTTTTCATTCTGATAGGCATAAAAAATATCCGATTAAACAAACTATTTATCGGATTACAACCAAAAGAAGAAAGAGTCCTCTCTTGTAATAAAAAAGAAAAAAACGGAATATACCTGCCGTGTTTTCTGATTTCAAACCCATACTCCCGTAGGTTGTAAATCCTTATATATGTACATACGGCAGGTCTTCTGACTTACTCCAGGTTCAGACGCCTTCCCAGTTTTAACCAGTGGCAAAGAGTGTCTGCCCACGATTCTCTCTGTGTAAATGTGTGAGAGAATGGAGTTTACAGCAGCGGGAACTGTTCGGGATTTTCACCCGATTCCCTTTTAATTCTGTACCACGACACCAGGTGTGGTACTAGAAACCATTGTATGGGGCAAAGATATAAGTTTCTTTATGGAATAAAAAAGATATATTTAATTTTTTATCTGTGGGTATAAAAAAAGGAGGACTTATGTCCTCCCTATGGGTTGATTCTCTGTCATTTACATCAGATTATTTTTTGATTTTTCTGCCCTTTGTGTCATAGAAATCCCACTGTAAGTAACGGAATGCATCACGTGATACTATCTTTATCCATCGTCTATACTTCAATGCCCAACGTGTGCGTATCGACATCAGACCTTTGGTAAGGTATGCTGCTACAAATGGGTGGGCGTGTAGAATGATGCGACCTTTGTGTGCTTTGGTCATACGTTCTACGCCTTCGTTTATCTCGCTGATGATATTGATAGGGGCTGTGATGTTTTCTCCGCTGCCCTCTGGGTCTGGTTCGCTCGTTTCGATGTCTGTTGCTGGACGTACACGCTGACGTGTTATCTGTATCAGTCCAAATTTACTTGGAGGAAGAATCTTGTGGCGGGCACGGTCTGTTTTCATAAACTCACATAGTTTTTCATAGAGAGCCTTGCGGTTTTCGCTCTTCTGCATATCTATGAAATCCACTACTATGATGCCTCCCATATCTCTCAGTCGTAACTGACGAGCTATTTCTTTGGCTGCTACCAGATTTACTTCCAGCGAATTGTTTTCTTGGTCTTCGCGAGCGTTGAGTCTGTTGCCACTATTCACGTCTATAACGTGTAGTGCTTCGGTGTGTTCTATGATAAGGTAAGCGCCCTTTGTCATAGGTACGGTCTTTCCAAACGAAGTCTTCACCTGGCGGTCCACACCGTACTTTTCAAACACAGGGACGCTGTCTGTATGTAGTTTTACTATCTTGTCTCGGCCTGCTTCTATGGCATTAACAGCAGCCGATATTTCCAAGAATAATGATTCATCGTTTACCACTATGCTGGTAAATGAATCATTGAATAAATCACGCAAAATGCCAGATATGCGGTCCTCTTCGCTCAGTACACGGGATTTTACCTTTTCGCTTTTAAGGTGAGAGAACATCAGTTCCCATTTGGCTACCAGCGTGTCAAGGTCTGCACGCAGGTCTTCGACGCTCTGCCCCATAGAATTGGTACGAGCTATAAGTCCAAATCCCTTTGGACGTATGCCGTCCAGTACTTTACGCAAACGGTCGCGTTCTTCTTTGCGTTTAATCTTTTGAGAGATAGCCACTTTGTCATTAAAAGGTACCAGTACCAACATACGTCCAGGAATAGAAATCTCTGATGTAAGTCGAGGGCCTTTGGTAGAAATGGCTTCTTTGGTTATCTGTACCAATACCGGTGTGCCAGAAGGCATAACATCTGCCATATGGCCGTTCTTGTCGATATTGGATTCCAGTTTAAACTCGTCCAGCATAGCTGTTTTTTGCCCGCCAGACTGAGTGTGTCTGATGTATTTGAGCAGTGATTTTACCTGTGGACCCAAATCGTTGTAGTGCAGGAAGGCGTCTTTCTCGTGGCCTATCTCTACAAATGCCGAATTAAGCCCTGGCAGGACCTTGCGTACACGGCCTATGTAGATATCTCCTACCGAAAACTCGTTCTGTGCGTCTTGGGTCTGATACTCCATCAGTCGGCCGTCTTCCAGTAGGGCGATGGCCATTTTTTTGGAGTCTGCATTGATGATAAGTTCGGTACTCACTGTTCTGTAATTTTAATGTTTAATGTGATATATCGCCATTAGCGATTAAAAAATTAGAAAAAGCACCCTTAAAATTTTAAGGGTGCTATATTTTCTATGACATGTTTATGTCTTTCGGTCTTGCGACCCCTTCTTAAAAAGAAATAATTATTTCTTTTTGTGACGGTTCAATCT
>JAFYKQ010000117.1 GCA_017537565.1 Flavobacteriales bacterium | reverse complement strand
TGTGATGTCCCCTGGCAAGACATATCCAGAGGTTAACCTTTGGTCTGTATCTTGGGGTGTGGTGATGGCTGTGGTATTTTCGGCTGCGGCTGCATTCCTGGGGCTTAAAGTAGGACAGGTATTTGAGGCAGCTATACCTATTGCCATCATAGCGGTAGGTCTTTCTAGTGCTGCCAAACGTAAAAATGCACTAGGAGAAAACGTAATCATTCAGTCGATAGGAGCTTGTTCGGGTGTGATAGTAGCTGGTGCTATCTTCACATTGCCAGCACTCTACATTCTTCAACGCACCAATCCCGAACTTACGGTAAACTTTATGGAGGTATTCCTAAGCTCTCTATTAGGTGGTATCCTGGGAATACTATTCCTCATACCATTCAGAAAGTATTTTGTGAAGGATATGCACGGAAAATATCCTTTCCCCGAAGCTACGGCAACGACACAGGTGCTTATTTCGGGAGAAAAGGGAGGCAATCAGGCACGTCCACTTATCATCGCTGGTCTAGTAGGTGGTCTTTATGATTTTATACTTTCTACATTCTCTTGGTGGAGTGAGGTTCTTTCTACCAAAATCCTACCTTGGGGTATGGAAGTGGCAGATAAAGCCAAACTGGTCTTCAAGGTAAACACTGGTGCTGCCGTACTAGGTCTGGGATACATAGTAGGACTTAAATACTCTACTATTATATGTGCTGGTTCTATATTTGTATGGTTTATCATCATACCACTTATAGGTGTTGTTTTCCCAGAAGCTGCAGCTTCGCTTAACAGCGATGTTACCACTCCTATATCACAGATGAGCCCCGAAGTAATCTTTACTACCTATGCACGTCATATAGGTATAGGTGGTATAGCTATGGCTGGTGTTATAGGTATCATACGTTCGTGGGGAATAATCAAGAGTGCAGTAGGACTGGCCTCTCGCGAATTTTCGGGTAAAAAAGCAGACGATAACGTAAAACGTACAGACCGCGACATATCTATGAAAACTATAATGATATGTGCTGGTATAGCTCTTGTTGCTACATTTATTTTCTTCCATTTTGGAATCATACACAACTGGACACAGAGCATCATTGCCTGGGTGGTAGTTACTGTTATAGCATTCCTGTTTACTACTGTCGCAGCAAATGCGATAGCGATAGTAGGAACAAACCCTGTATCGGGTATGACACTTATGACACTTATATTGGCATCTGTGATACTGGTGGCTGCTGGTCTTAAAGGAACATCGGGTATGGTGGCGGCTCTTATCATAGGTGGTGTGGTATGTACAGCACTTAGTATGGCGGGTGGATTTATTACAGACCTTAAGATAGGTTATTGGCTGGGTTCTACTCCTGCCAAACAGCAGACTTGGAAATTCCTAGGAACACTTGTTTCGGCTGCTACGGTAGGTGGTGTGATATTGGTACTTAACAAGACTTATGGTTTTGACGCTGCCAACGGAGGTCTTGTTGCTCCACAGGCCAATGCTATGGCTGCCGTTATAGAACCTCTTATGAGTGGCAAGAGTGCTCCTTGGCTACTGTATGGTATAGGAGCTGTGATAGCACTTATACTTACAGGTCTTAAAATACCTGCATTGGCATTTGCTCTAGGTATGTTCATTCCACTAGAACTCAACACTCCACTGGTAGTGGGTGGTCTTGTGAGCTGGTATGTAAGCACTCGTAGCAAAGACGCTGCTGTAAACAAAGCACGCATGGAAAAAGGTACACTACTGGCTTCTGGATTTATAGCTGGTGGTGCTCTTATGGGTGTGGTAAGTGCTACGATGCGTTTTGCAGGATTTGAATACTCTCACTCTATGGGCGAAGGCGTGATGCAGGCAATAGGTCTTGTGATGTATCTGCTTATCATTGCATTCCTCGCTTGGTACAGTATGAAAGAAGACAAAAAGGCTTAAAATATATACCATTAAATAATTACCCACAATAACGCCCGCACCCGCAAGGTGCGGGCGTTATGCTTGCTAAGCATAAACACCTCTATCACAGTATGTAAAAATAAGATTTTTATATATCACTCTTTTTATCTACATTTGTGAGTTGAATTCTCTCCATAGAGATACTATTTACACACAATGAAAGCTTCGTGGACACATCGTCGCCTTATTTTCAAGAGCCCTGCGGGCACTTCCCGTGGGACACTCCTACACAAGGACACTTGGTATGTAGTATTGAGTGATGGGGATAATATGGCAATAGGAGAGGCTGGTATGTTCCGCGGGTTATCGTGTGATGACGTTCCACATTATGAAGAAGAATTGGAAAAACTATGCCGTAGGATAAATAGTGGCAGTGTCCCCTCCCCTAATGAATACGTGGCATTTCCGTCCATTAGATTTGCACTGGAGGTGGCACTAGGCAAGATAGAGGCTATGAAAAATGGAGAGAGATATATGGATAGTCCTTGGGTGAGAGGAGAAGATAGCATAGCGGTAAACGGGCTTATATGGATGGGCAACAGGGAAAGTATGAACACCCAGATAAAAGCCAAACTAGACGCCGGTTATTCCTGTCTTAAAATGAAGATAGGTGCTATAGAATGGGAAGAGGAACTGTCTATATTGAAAGCATTGAGAAACGAGTTTGATGCCAGCAGTCTTACGTTACGGGTAGATGCCAACGGAGCTTTCACTCCTGCAGCAGCACCCAGCATACTAGACACATTGGCTCGATATGAGGTACATTCTATAGAACAACCCATACGTGCAGGGCAGATAGAAGAGATGGCTCGTCTATGTGAGACAACGCCCATTCCCATAGCTCTGGACGAAGAGTTGATAGGAGTAAAAGAGCCTATCTCTTTACTTGAGACTATACGTCCACAGTATATCATATTAAAACCTACACTCATAGGAGGATTTGATGCTAGTGGTGAATGGATAAAGGCTGCACGTGATACAGGTGCTGGATACTGGATAACGTCTGCACTGGAATCAAATGTAGGACTGGACGCGATAGCTCGTTTCACATACATAGAAGGGGATAAAAATTTCCCACAAGGTCTAGGGACAGGAATGCTCTATCACAACAACATTCCATATCCTTTTGATATAAGAGGTGGGCGTTTTTATATGAATGGGGAACCTTATGATGAAAATGAGCTATATCATATCATTACAGAAAAATAAAAAACTACCATACAAGTGAACAAAGATTATAAACTATCTATCATCGTTCCTATATATAACCGCCCAGACGAACTGGACGAACTGCTACACAGCATATATATGGCTCGCATACCAGATGGAGTGAGTCTTGAAATAGTGGTTATAGAGGACGGTTCGGTCTTAAAGTCTGATGCCGTATGCTGCCAATGGGAAGAAAAAATGAACGTAAAATATTACGCCAAGGAGAACACTGGACCGGGTGCTTCGCGTAACTATGGTATGGAACGTGCTACGGGGGATTATTTTGTGATACTGGATTCTGACTGCCTACTACCAGAGGATTATTTTATAACATTATATGGCATCATACAGAAAGATGACGCTCCCGATGCTATAAGCGGTCCAGACCGAGCCCACCACTCTTTTACCGATGTACAGAAAGCGATAAACTATGCAATGACATCATTTTATACCACAGGCGGACTACGTGGAGGCAAGAACAATGTAAGCGGCACACGTCAGTTACGCAGCTATAATATGGTGATTTCTCGTCACGCATATGATATATCGGGAGGGTTTTCACGCCAACGTGTAGGCGAAGACATAGAATACACACATCGTCTATGGGCAAACGACCTATCTACACAATGGGACGAAAGTCTTTACGTTTACCACAAACGCCGCAATACCCTTACAGATTTTTATCGTCAGGTATATGATTTTGGCAGGGCACGTCCTATACTTAACCGTATGTTCCCTGGCACGGCCAAACTCACTTATATGTTCCCTTCGCTTTTTGTGGGATTTTTGGCGTTGTCGATACTTACAGGGGCATTTGCTCCTATATGGTTCATTCCGCTGTGGATATATATGATTATCATTTTTGTGTCTTCGTCATATATAAATAAAGATTTGACGGTAGGTATTACGTCTGTGGTGGCATCTATTATAATGCTCACTGGATATGGTATAGGATTTATAGTTACATCGTGCCGTCTTACATATTATGACGACGTGGTTAAAGCCTTCCCTTATATGTTCAAACATTGATATCTAATCATACAATTATACACTTATGCGTAAAAATATTTATACATTGTTATTTTGTCTTATGGCACTTACTGCCGTAGCACAGACCACAGATGCCGGCTGGATAGAAATAAACCCAGACCTTCATCTTTTTAAGAACAAAAAATGGTTCTTCACTCCCGAGATAGGTTACCGCTCTACCAATTTTGAGGGTAGTCATCAATTTATGTTGCGTCCTCACTTTGGCTACAAGATGAACAAACATTTTTCTTATGAATTGGGAGTTTCATATGTAGTGTCTTGGAGTGATTTTTATGCCACAAAACACGATTTAGGACTGTACCAACACGTAAGCGCATCGACTGGAAGCTGGAACGGTTTCTCGCTGGGTATGCGTGTACGTCTGGAAGAAGGTCTTTCAATGCCTGTGGGCGGAGACAATGTCTTTACGGCACGTCTACGTGTACGTCCACACATCAAGTACAATATGCCATTCTTGAAATCAAAATCGTTGTATATTCAGGCATTGCTTGAAAACCACACATATCTGGCAAATAGAGACCGTCTTAACGATGCTCTATGGTTGGCAGGACGTCTGGGTGTAAGCCCTACCAAGCGTTTACGTCTGATATTTGAATACAACTACTCTCTTACATATAAGACAGGAGACACTTCTTATGGAAACCGTTTCCGTTTGATTACTTATTATAACTTCCTGTAAAAAAGAGCCGCCCCAGGGCGGCTCTTTTTTACTTACAATACAGCCCCGCCTGTGGCGGGGCTGATTATATAATTATCATTTTGAAATCTTCATATCACCTGCTTTAACCCACCCAGCACGCTTCATACACATATGAACAGCCAATGCTATGATTGCTGGAGAGACAAAATACACCATTATTATCTCTGTTATAAGAGCGGTATCAGACATCGTTCCACTCATAGTAGCATACGCTGCCAGTGGTCCTACGAGCCCGGCTGTACCCATACCAGCTCCCACAGCATTGTTTGTCATACCCAGCCACACGGTAGATACCACACC